>DASUVB010000247.1:0-5810 GCA_036373835.1 Flavisolibacter sp.
TACATACCTCTTCCCGGGCTCGATAGGGATGTTGATATTCAACGACGTAGGACGTGTATGGATGCAGAGTGAAACCTCACAGGACTGGCATGTTGGGTATGGCGGCGGTCTGTGGATATCCCCGATCCAGCGGTTTGTGATCACGGCTACCGTGGCGCATTCGAAGGAAGAAAAGCTGATCCCCTATGTGAATTTCGGGTTCCAGTTCTGACAAAAAAACCCCGCAGAGCGGGGTTCTGGGCGATTAGTTATGTTCAGGAATTGCCCTTGATCTTTAATAGGAAGGTGGATATCTGACAAATATCCCCTCCCGGCATTTCCATGCAAAAAGTAAAACGGCTGTGTAAGTGAATTTACTTACGCAGCCGTTGATTTATTTATCTGGATCATTTGCGGCAGCCACTTTCCGGACTTCGTGGTGCGTCGCAGTGCTTTCGCTTTCCAGGTTTATATCCACGCGGATGGCCTTCAAACCACTGATTCCCTGCGTGTCTTCAAGCTCCAGGTCCTCTACATTCTTCCCGAGAATGTTCTCATGCTGCAGGAATTCGATATAGTCCATGTATTCGGTGCGTTCCTTCGCGTGTGAATACACGATGCTGATCAGCCCGGGCTGCGTGAGGCGTTCGTCGGTGTCGCGGATATACACCTTGTCGATGCGTTTCTTTACGATCTCGTAGCGGATGTTGTATGCCCCGTCCACGTCGAACTTGCGTTCCTTACGACGGAAGCTGATGGTCAGCGGGATAGAATGTGCCAGGATCAGCTGCGTGGTCTGCAGGGCCAGTGGCAGGCGTTTTTCCAGCGCGTGGCTCAGTCGCGCGGCGCGTGCCAGCATGCTCAGTTGCCATAGCTTTAGGTTCCGTACATACATTTCATTGAACGGGATCTGCGGTGTAATGGCCTGCCCGATGTAAATATTGAATTCCACGCCGTCAGTAATATAGCGTTCAAAATAATGCGGGTAGATCTCCTGCGCGGTCTGCTGCTCCTGGTCGATAAAACGGTCCAGCACATCGTTGATGCGCGTGATGCTTTCCTCGTATTTCGCACGCTGCCTGTAGATGATCTTACGCTGCGGATCCAGTGCATCAAAATATTTTTTGATCGTTTTTTTCAGTTCCGGCTTGGTAGCCTTGAGATTTCTTAAAACCGCATCTAGATCATTCTGCAGGAAATCATAGATGATGATCTCGTCGTCGGACATCAGCGCATCGGAAGCGGATGCTATGAATTTATCGAGCTTGAACTGCATCTCGTCCAGGATCGGGAATTCCATGATCCTGCATGCCGTGGCCAGTACATCCTTGGCCATGTTCAGCTGTTCAAGTATATCCTGCTGTATGGCAACATTCCGTTCGGTAGATGAATTGCGGATATCAATGGCCCCGAACAACGGGAAGACATCCTCGAATGCGATCGGTGGCATTTTAGCCAGGTCGCTTACCTGCCGGTGCTGCAGGTAATTGAACGCAGCTTCCGTGAACTTCCATTCCACGGCCGGCTGTACCGCAGTGAAATGTTCCTTGATCGTACGGTCGATCATCATCTCCAGGCTTTCGTTGGTTTTCGCCAGCGCCAGTTCAAACAACTGGATCGCCGGCTGTATCCGTGTAAGATGCTGGAACTGCAGCTGGCCATCAGTCTCGGAGGCTATCTCAAGAAGTCCCAGGAGCTGGCCGTTGTCTGCGGTCAGCGGGCAAAGGATCAGGCTCCTGATGCCCTGGTCTGTATAGTAACGCAATAGCTGGTTATCCGCGGCAGCTTCACTGTCCACCTTCTCATACAACATGGGCTGGCTGTCCTTCCGGAACGCTGCCCGCGCCAGTTCATTGATGCGGTCCTTTTGATCGATCACCTCTTTGTTGCGGAACAAAAGACTGTTGCGGTAGTGCGCTTCCGTATACAGGTAATAGTCGTTCTTTTTGAAAAATGGCGTGATGCCGATACGTATGTGGCGCATGCCAATCAGGCTCTGTACGTGCTGCTGCAACTGGTCGTACATCTCCACATTTGAAAATGCATCGATCTCAAGAAGGGTGTTCTTGATCTCTATGATCACCTGCTCCTGGGTTACGTCGAGGACATCAATGACCACGAGGCCTTCGAAGCGAAAATGCTCCATCGGGAACAATTCCTTCAGTTCTTCAAGATCGAGTGTGTGCTGCGGGTTGAAGGCAACCGGCAGGTTGTAATCTTTCCCGATGCACTTCACATCCACGAACTGCGCGTTCAGGCGTAGCTCATAATATTTTGTCAGTCCTGTTTCGGGGTCTGTGAACGGGTGTACTGAAGTAGCGAACAGGGGTACAGTCAGCGAATAGAATTTTTTCTGTATCACGTCAAAGGCCATGCTCAGGCCTGCCTTGCTCACGTTGATGCTGGTACGGGCATCAGGGATGTGTATCTCGTTGGACTGATCCACCAGGAAAAGCCGGCGGAAGGCCGGTGATGCATAAACGATATCAGGTTTAAAAGGGAAGGAGATCGCGTAAATACCTTCATTGGATGTGGTGGATGGCGGGAAGATGGATGAAAGCAGGCTTTCAACAAGCTCCGCATCCTTCATATATACCGCAGGATCCTCCTGCGGTTCCAGCAGGTAAGGCTTGCTTTCCAGTTCGTCGATCAATGATGAAAACACCTTCCGGGCACCGGGCTTGCCTTCAGCGATCATTTTTTTCAATACATGAACCAGGGGCTGCAGCGACAGCACACTGTTGAAACCATTATATAAGGCTGTAATTTTCGACATAAGGTGGTAACTATACTATTTTATCTATTCAACACGTGCGCCAAAGTAGAGGTGG
The DNA here is from genome assembly GCA_036373835.1 of Flavisolibacter sp. Classification (GTDB taxonomy): domain Bacteria; phylum Bacteroidota; class Bacteroidia; order Chitinophagales; family Chitinophagaceae; genus Flavisolibacter. The sequence continues at coordinate 2,811 of DASUVB010000247.1, forward strand.
GGTTGAAAGGGGGCCTGGAAGCCGGTCTGAACGGAAATCCAGGGCTATCGCGCTCTAACCATGTTTATTTGAGCGCTTTAACATTTCCTTGCGCACCACTGTGTGGTAATATTTGCACACCGGCTTCAGCCCGCACTCCGTGCATTTCGGCCTCCGTGCCATACAAATGTACCGCCCATGCAGGATCAGCCAGTGATGAAATTTATGAACCAGGGCTTCCGGGATATATTTTACCAGCTGCAGTTCGGTCTGGAGTGGCGTCCTGGCATTGACCGTCAGGCCGATGCGGGCAGAAACCCGGAATACATGGGTATCTACCGCCATATTCGGCTGCTTGTCCACCACCGAGGTTATTACATGGGCGGTCTTGCGTCCCACACCGGGCAGGCGCACCAGTTCTTCCACGGTCATTGGGATCGTGCCGTTGAACTCCTCCATAACCATCTTTGCCATGCCCATCAGGTGGCGGGTTTTGTTGCCGGGAAATGAAATGCTTTTGATGATTGCGAAAAGGTCGTCGTAGCTGGCTTTTGAAAGCGCCTGTACATCAGGGTATTGCGCAAACAGGGCCGGGGTGGTCATATTAACCCGCTTGTCGGTGCACTGCGCAGAAAGAATGACCGCTACCAAAAGTTCGTATGTGTCGCCGAATACGAGTTCTGTTTCAGCCTCAGGTCGGGCAACTTTAAAATAATCGATAACCGCAGCAAAGCGTTCCGGGCGGGTCATGCTGCAAGATAAGAAGGCTAACGGGATGTGGGGACCTCTTCCTGGCCGTAAGCGTGACGTAACACGTTGAGAATTACTTCGGTACGTGGCGAAACCGTTATGGAATCCAGGCGCTTCATCGATGTTTTCAGGACTGTCAGCTTTTCACGAAGCGTCCAGTCATGCTCCAGTGCAGCTTCGATAGCGGCCGTGGCTTCCGGGGATGTTTCCTTATATAAATAAAGAATCAGGTCCTCTGGGGTATAGTTATACATATCTTTTTTTAAAATAACGTCCGTTCAGGTTCGTCTGGATATATAACGGCGCTTTAAAAAGGATATTGTGCCTGCCTAGTTTTTACCGGCCTCTAGTACCAGGAAAAGATCTTCATTATCACGCTTCATCAGGTACTTTTCACGGACCAGTTTCTCAATGGCGGCCGGGTTGTTCTTCAGCTCATTGGAAAACCGTCGATTTTCGGCGATCTCGTGCTCCAGGTAAGCCTTGCTTTTCTGCAGCTCGCGGAGTTCTTTGCGCCATTCCAGCTGTGTGAACAGGTCATTCCGGTCGAAAAAGAGCAACCACGCCACAAAAACGGTCAGCGTCAGCAGGTATTTGTTGAGGATGATGGATGAAATATTCCGGAGTAGTCTCATATCAGTGACACAGGTAAAAGTATAAAAAACCCGGTGCTATTCAAATGAACGCATGATTATTTTCCAAACCTGAGTTTCCCGGCTGGATAGTAAGCGGAAGCACCCAGCAGTTCCTCGATGCGCAGCAGCTGGTTGTACTTGGCCATCCGGTCGGTGCGACTGGCAGAACCTGTCTTGATCTGGCCACAGTTCAGCGCGACCGCCAGGTCAGCTATCGTGGTGTCTTCCGTTTCGCCGCTGCGATGACTCATGATCGTATTGTACCCGTTGTGCTGCGCCAGCGTCACCGCGTTAATGGTTTCGGTAATGGTACCGATCTGGTTAACTTTTACGAGTAGACCGTTGGCAATGCTCTTTTCAATACCCTGCGACAGGCGGTTCACATTGGTCACAAAAAGATCGTCACCCACGAGCTGGCATTTTGAGCCAATGGTTTCCGTAAGCGATTTCCATCCTTCCCAGTCATCTTCCGCCATGCCATCCTCGATGGAAACGATAGGATACTGCCGCACCCAGTTCTCCCAGAACTTCACCAGTTCGTCGCTGGTCAGCGTTTTCCCGTCACTTTTATGGAACACGTATTTCCCTTTCTGGTACAGTTCACTGTTGGCGGCATCCATCGCTACCACCACCTGTTCGCCTGCTTTGTAGCCAGCTGCATCAATGGCGGTAAGCACGGTTTCGATCGCTTCTTCATTCGAGCCGATATTCGGGGCGAAGCCGCCTTCATCACCCACGTTGGTGCTGTAGCCTTTTTTCTTCAGCACGGTTGTCAGCGCGTGGAAGATCTCGACACCCCAGCGCAGACCTTCGCTGAAGGAAGTGGCACCCACCGGCATCACCATGAATTCCTGGAAATCTATTTTGTTATCGGCATGGGCACCTCCATTGAGAATGTTCATCATGGGTACCGGCAGTGTCTTCGCATTCGTGCCGCCAATATAACGGAACAGGGGGAGTGCCGATTCTTCCGCGGCTGCCTTGGCAACCGCCATACTCACCGCCAGCATTGCATTGGCGCCCAGTTTACTTTTGTTTTCCGTTCCATCCATCCGGATCATCAGTTCGTCAATGCCCGGCTGGTCGGCAACGTCATACCCCTGCAGCTCCGGTGCAATGATGTCATTGACATTTTGCACGGCCTTGAGCACGCCCTTGCCGAGATACACTTTCTTGTCACCGTCGCGCAGTTCCACGGCTTCGTGTACGCCGGTGCTGGCGCCACTGGGAACCGCGGCACGGCCCATGGCACCTTCGTCTGTGATCACATCTACTTCTACTGTCGGATTGCCGCGGCTGTCAAGGATCTGCCGCGCAAAGACTTCTGTTATGTAACTCATGTTGATATTTTATCTGCTGGTCAGCGAACGGAACACTTCTTCCAGGCTTTTATTTTCACTGTGCAAAGAAACGATGTTGAGGTTATGCTGCAAAGACAATTGCACCAGTTGTTTGCGCACCAGTTCTGCATCATTTGTTTCCATGGTCCACGTATAAGTGTCCACTTTGTTGATGTTGTTGACTCCTTCCAGCCGGCGGAGCCATTCCGCTTCCAGTGGTTCCTTGAATGCCACGCGGATCATCTCAACCGATGTATGCTGCCGCAGCCGGTTTAATTCATCATCCGCAACGATCT
>DASUVB010000248.1:0-14928 GCA_036373835.1 Flavisolibacter sp.
GACCCATGTGGCAAACGTTTCATTTGCCTTGAAATTCTGACCAATGTATTTGCCGGGAAAATGCTTTACAAAAATGAGGTAACCCATCAGCGCCTCCCGGTCGATGTCGCGCATTACTTCCAGCACAGTCTTCCCGCTGAAGCGACTGCCAATCAGCGGCTTTTTCAACGTGTCAGGCTGCGTGCTGTCGTCCTTCACCCATTCGTATGTGTCCCTTATATCATTCATGACGACCCGTAGGATGGAATCTTCGCGTGCAGGACTGTCATGGCTCCAGATGTCGCGCAAGGAATACAATGGTGTGCGATAGGCATCCCCGAACTCAACATTCAGGAACGCCAGCTCGGAAAAAATACTGCGGTACGGTAACAGCGGCACATCCAGACGGACGGCAACGAGGTCATTTTTTGAAGGCAGGGAATTTTTTCGATAGGGTTCCACCGCGCATACGGATTTACGGGCACCGGAGTTACGTACCCAGCCAAATCCGGTTTCTGCGAAGTTGCTGACACCCGAACGCCACCGCGAATAAGTTTTTACCAACAGGCCTTCCCGAACGCCGAGGTCCTTCCCGCCTGCAAAAACGGCGTACACGGTATCATTTGAAACAAAGACGGAATCAACAGGCAGGAATACTTCACGCGTTTCTGTGCGCGCGGGTTGTTGCGCGTTCAGGCCTGTGCAAACCAGCAACAGGCTGCTCAGGATGGTGCACAGGTGCACACAGGTTTGTTTATGGTGGTGGTACCACATGGCGGTTATGGTGGCTATGGCCCCTTAACGGTGAAGCTGACCGTCACAATGCCGACTTCCTCGGCCCGGATTGCACTGATCTCGCCACGGGTTGCCCTGTCGTCGCGGAACAGGTCGTCCATCGCTGCCAGGAACGATGTCATATCGCTTCGTTGGCGCGAATGATCCAGCACACTGTGCAGATCCAGTGGTTCTTTTGAAACGATCACCTTGAGATACTCTTTTCCCGCCGGCGTGTTCCTGCTTACTGCGAGTCGTCGGCTGATAGTGCTGTTCCTTTCTATGCTGTAGTCGGCGGGATTCTTTCCTTTTACAGGATAGAGTATGTCAATTCTTTGGTCAGGCGTGAGGTCAATTACCGTGTAAAATAAACGATCCCGGCCATTATTATAAATATTCAGTGCGAAACCATCGCCATTGACCAGCTGCGGATCATCTGTAGCGACTCCTGATGACCCGGGAATGATCTCGACCCGGACGTTCCTGGCCAGCTGTCCGCCGTCCGGCAGGGTGCGGAGGAACTTCACACGCATATATGATGCGATTGATTTCAGGAGCGGTTTCATATCGTTTGCTGCAGGCGACGTGTTCCATGCGGACTGCCACCGTCCGGCAACGGCATCTTCCAACGCCAGGTGCCAACCTGTTTCCGTACGATTGATGCGCAGCAACAGTTCCCCCGTGCTTCCCGTAAAAATGAAAGGAAACGCCTGCAACGAGCGAACCACTTCATCTTTGACCGCTGCAGCCTCCCTGTCCTTTGCGTCGTACACAAGCGCCACGGAAACCCCAAACGTTCCCCAGGATAATTCGCGCGGCACAGCATGATAGCTTTCACCCCGCTGCAGCAGCTGTGAAGCCGCTCCGAATGCGGCAAAGTAATCGGCGCGGCGGATCACGCCCTCAGCAACCGTTTTTCCCGAAGCATCAAAAATATCAAGTGTTGTTCCCGGCGCCACGCCGTCCGTAAGACCTTTGGGAATCTTAAAAATGGTGTCTGCCAGCAACCTGTGATCGGTCGTCGTCAGCGGTATGGATGCATTTCCTGATTGAAATTTGCCCTGGAACACCAGTTGCGAAGTATTTCCCTCAACCATTGGAATCTGATTCGGATGGTGTGCCTGGATCATTGCGCGGATCTTGCGGAACAGCAACTCGTAATCGGCTCCGGCAGGCAATTCATTCATGGCTCGGTAAAAAGCGTACGTTAAGCTGCCGATCTCTTCCCTGCTGCCGTTGATCGACAGTTCCGTCTGGAAATTCTGCTGGTGCGGGCCGGATCCGCTGATAACCACCATGTTCGCGGCATCACCCGCCAGCCGGCTGAAAAAACTGTCGTCCAATGTAGCTGCAGTATTCGCATCCACCGGGTTCTCCGGGTCCATGAAAGGAACCGGTTCGCCGCGTGCAGTTGTAAATGATGCAGACCGGGTCGCCGTACCGGAATGGCAGGCATCGATCAGCACAAGCAGGCTGCCGGTCGCTCCCAGCTTGTTGCGAAGTGCAATGAGCTTCATGCCCAGTTCATCATCGCGCAAATGGTTTTCTCCCGTGTACACGCCCGGGTAGTACTGCGGCTTCTTAACATCGTACGGCAGGAATGCTTCATCGTAACCGTCATCTTCGTCCTTCCCCGCTTCAGCTGTTCTCTGGTCGCGGATCTGCTGTCCGTGCCCCGAGAAATGGATCAGCACAATATCGCCCTTTGAAGATGTGCGCGCCAGGTCGTCGAGGGCCTTCAGGATCGCGGCGTGCGTAGCAGCTTTGTCCGGCAGCACGCGTATGTTCTTTTCCTGGAAGTCGTGGTTTTCTAAAACAGCGGTTATGTATTTCACATCGTTCAGGGACGAAAGCGGCGCGATTCCGCTTTCGGGCATGTAGTTACCCACGGCAACGATCAAGGCCCGCTTGTTCTGCGCGCATGCGAGCATAGCGGAAAGCAACAGGGATATTAATAAGTAACAGGATCGCATCAGTTCTGGTGGTTACAATATAACAGATTCACAGCAGATGAAATCACATAAAAAACCGGTAAGGTTTTAACGGTCTTGACAAAAAATTAAGTTTTTGCTACAGCACCGCCAGCCTGGTTACCCCTTCCCGTGTTTTCAGGAAGTAGATGCCTTTATTCCATGTGGCTATATTGATCATGGTCTGACCCGGGGTAATCAGTTGCCGCACCATTACCTGTCCTGTTGCCGAGACCACCTGGACTTCAGTTGCGAAGCCGGTGTTGCTGATAACCAGGGAACCGGCCTGGGTACTGGCCGAAATGGTGCGTGTGCCGGTGCAGAACACCCGGCGCACTTCAGAATAAGTAATGGATCCATCCAGGTCCACCTCCCGGATCCGGTAAAAGTTTTCACCAGTGCGGCCGGCAGGATCCGTATAACTATAGGCCTGCACCGTACTGGAAAAACCGGCAGCAGGAACGGATCCTATGGCGTTCCACGCATTCCCGTCCGTGCTCTGTTCTATAATAAAATGACTGGTGTTGATCTCCATGGACGTCTGCCACTGCAACTGCACCTTTTGGCGCACGATCGTGGCGGCGAATGAAAGAAACTTGACCGGCAGCACCACGGCCGGCGGCGTCACCTGCACGTTACCGTTAGAAAAGTCGTACGAGCAGAGAAAATAATCATTCGGGTTTTGCGGATTCCTGAACAGGAAGGTCACCGTACCCGATGAAGGGAGGTTGCCGCTGCCGGTGCCATTATCATAAAAGCAGTAGGCTACTTCGCTGGTAGTGGCATCCTTTGGGCCGGGCGGACCTACCAGGACCGTAAGCAACGTCGTACCCTGGTAGACTTTTGTAATTACGTAAGGATTGGATACCCCGGACGGAAGCGCGACCCTGATGTTTCCGGTTTTCGCTGTGGAAGGCACTGTAGCATAAGGCGTTCCGATCACATTGGGTGCTATCGGGTTTCCGGATACCCCCGGGCAACTGTTGGCGCCGCCATTGCTGTTGTTGCGCAGGGTAAATGAAGGACAGGATGTATTGATCTGTGCTACGGCTATGTAGTTCACAAGGAGGATGAATGCACTTAACGTGCACAGTTTCAGGTAAGCAGTCATTTGGAATCAGATTTTTAAACGTCGTGAAAATAAGTGATAACACTTAGTTTCCCTAATGGTTGTGGATATCTTTAATTATTTCTCATCTGCGGTAATGTGGCTGGCAGCGATTGAGAGGCTTCATTGCTGCAGGAACACGACACGATCCATCACAAGTCACCACGGCGTCATCCTTCATTTTAGCTATCAAAAACGCAGTGACCATGACATGCGGCGGGATGGAGCCGGAGATGTAGTGGATTTTCAGTTATTTTTGTCCCCGTCCGAACGGACAGGATCCTTAGCTCAGACGGTTAGAGCATCTGACTCATAATCAGAGGGTCGCTGGTTCGATCCCAGCAGGATCCACTTAATGGCAGTCATTCCGGCTGCTTTTGTATGTTGAGCCAATAGCCTGGAGCCGGGAGTCGATAGCCCGGTTTCTGTTTGATGGTTTGCCTGGTGAAACCTATTTTCCTAAAAGCGAAACCACCAAAGATGGAACGGGTATGTCAGCTGCAAGAACTGTGTGCGCAGTACCTCGCCGTGATCACTGTGGTAAAAATCGACATGGAATTTCTCTTGCCGAAAGAGTTGCTGGTTCTCCCGAATCATAGGGAAAATGGCAGTCCTCAAACTCAGCCTTCACCTTCACCCCAATCGCCTTAAATTGCCGGGGAATGAAACGAAGCCAATTCTTTATTCTTATCGGGCTCCTGGCCTTTGGCTGCATGGCGGATGCCGACGAACCGGTCGTGGATCACCACAAGGACCTCGGGCAGAACATGATGGACCTGCGCATCTACCAGGAAAACCTGGGTGACCAGGTCAAATCAAAAAAGCTGGAGGATGCCTCCTGGCTGCTCGAAGGCATGGACAGCATCCTGCTGATCCTGAATAGAAAGTTTGACGAGCACCGCAAGCTGAACGCCCCCTTTTCCTACTATTATAAAAAGGAATTGAAAGACCCGATACACGGCATCCGCAAAGCCATCAGGAAAAACGACACCGCCAAAGCCTTACAGCACTATCGCATCCTGATCGATAACTGCAACGACTGCCATATTGATCACGAGATCGATAAAGAAGTGAAGTTTTGAAGGAAATGTTGAATAGGAGGAATTTTAAATTTTAGATTCTAAATTTTCAATGAGGAGATGTACACCAGTTTCGCCGGACATTTTTTAGTACTCGAACCATTGCTGTTCTACCGGGTGATTTTAGCACGCCTTTTTCATTTTACATTTTTACTTTTTCATTCCCTCCAGCGAACCGCGAACAGCAAACAGCGAACTAATCAGTCTTTAATCTCTTCAAATTCAATATAATCCCCGGAAGCAGCTTTCGTGCGGGGTGATTCGGGAGTCGGCTGGCCGTTACCCGGGTACTGGCCCGCGGCCTGGCGCATCCGCTCGTTCATCTCGCGGAAACCTTTCCTGACCTTCTGCGTGGTCCGGTACACCGGGATGATGAAGCCGAAGATCAGCCGGTACAGCACATAGGCGATGAAACCGTAAAAAATGACTGATAAAATCATGATAAAACAAAGGTAGGCCCCCGGTTTTACCCAATTTGCATTTGGATCGTATTTAACGTTTGCATTACCTTTGCACAGGCAAAGAACGAATGAAGGGAACGAGGACGTTCCCTTCTTCTTTTTATCATATGCAAAAAGAAGCGCAGATCCAGGAAATAGAACAACGGGTGAATGAATTGTTAAGGCCGGAACCAGCACACTTCCTCGTGGAAGTCAGGATCAAGCCCACCAATAATGTAAAAGTGTTCATCGATGGAGACCAGGGTATTGCCCTGTCCGACCTGGTGCAGTACAACCGCCGACTGTACAAGGTGCTCGAGGAAAGCGGGCTGTTCCCCAACGATGATTTTTCGCTGGAGGTCTCCTCCCCCGGGCTGGACGAACCGCTGAAGCTGTTCCGCCAGTACCGTAAGAATATTGGCAGGTATGTTGAGGTCACACTTCTTGACGGGACTTCCCTGCAGGGAAAGCTGCTAGAAGCCACCGAGGACGGGATCGTCATTGAAACAGAAAGCGGTAAGGGGAAAAAGAAAGAGATCAAACAGGAATCCGTGCTGTTCGACCAGGTAAAGACAACGAAAATTCAGATAAAATTCTAGCTGAAAGCCGCGCCAGGTGCCGGCCAGCAGGCTTTTAAATTTCGAAATATGGCAAGTATCAACCTGATAGAGGCATTCCAGGAATTCAAGGATGCCGAGAATATCGACCGCCCGACGCTGATGCGTGTTGTGGAAGACGTGTTCAAAACGCTGCTGCGCAAAAAGTACGGCAGTGATGAAACCTTCGACGTGATCGTGAACGCCGAAAAGGGTGACCTGGAGATCTTCCGTCGCCGCACGGTGGTGGACGATGATGACGTGTACAATACCCTCGAGGAGATCGAGGTCAGTGAAGCAAAAAAGATCTCCCCCGACTACGAGGTGGGCGAGGAAGTATATGAAGAGGTGAACCTGGAGGATTTCGGCCGCCGCGCCATCCTGGCCGCCAAGCAAACGCTGGCCAGCCGCATCTCCGACCTGAAAAAGAACGTGCTGGCGAAAAAATACCAGGACCGCATCGGTGAGATCATCAGCGCCGAGGTATACCAGGTGTGGAAAAAGGAGATCCTGCTGCTGGACGAGGAAGGCAATGAGCTGATCCTCCCCAAAAGCGAGCAGATCCCGCAGGACTATTTCAAGAAAGGTGAGAGCATCCGTGCCGTGGTGAAGAAGGTGGATATGAAAAATAACACCCCCGTGATCATCCTTTCCCGCACGTCACCCGATTTTCTGGCAAAGCTTTTGGAAATAGAAGTGCCTGAAATCTTCGACGGACTGATTGTTATCAAAAAGATCGTTAGGGAGCCCGGTGAAAGAGCCAAGGTGGCCGTGGAGTCGTACGATGACCGCATCGACCCCGTTGGCGCCTGCGTAGGTATGAAGGGCAGCCGTATCCATGGTATTGTCCGCGAGCTGAAAAACGAGAACATTGACGTCATCAACTGGACCAACAATACCCAGCTGCTGATCCAGCGCTCGCTGACACCCGCCAAGATCACGTCCATGGAACTGGACCAGGAGAACAAGCACGCCGATGTGTACCTCCGCCCGGACAACGTGTCTCTCGCGATCGGGCGTCGCGGCGTCAACATCAAGCTGGCGTGCGAGCTGACTGGCTTCGAGATCGACGTTTATCGCGACAACGAAGGCGAAGTGGAGGAATTCGATATCGACCTGGAAGAATTCAGCGACGAGATCGAAAGCTGGGTGATCGACGAGCTTAAGCGCGTGGGTTGCGATACCGCCCGCTCGGTGCTGGACCTGTCGGCTGAAGAGCTGGAACGCAGGACCGACCTGGAAAAGGAAACCATCGAGGAAGTGCGCAAAGTGCTCCAGGCAGAATTTGAAAAAGAGTAGGTTCACAGTCCCGCTGCCCATTGGCAGCAGGACACAACAGATACATAAAAACAGTTAATGGCAGAAACAATCACAACACCAAGGTTGATGGCCGCGGCCAAGGAGTTCAACATCGGCAAGGACACGCTGGTGGACTTCCTGGTAAGCAAGGGCTTTGACAAGGATGAACTGAAACCGACCGCAAAGCTGACGGAGGAAATGTACCGCGCTTTGCAGAACGAGTTCCAGAGCGACAAGGTGGCCAAAATGAAGGCGGTCCAGATCGACCTGCCCAAGGGCGCAACGGCCGAAGCCAAGAAGAAAAAAGACGAGGAGGAGATCCTGTTCCGCAAGGTGGAAGAGAAGAAGCCTGCGAAAAAGGAAGAGCCCGCGCCACCGCCGGTTGCTGAAATTCCTGCACCCGAGCCGGTTCAGCCGCCTGCCGCGGCACCACCTGCTGCAGAAGAGCAGCCGCCTGTAACAGTTGAAGTACCGGAGGTTGAAGCTCCCAAGGTGGTGAAAAAGATCGACCTCTCTGCCATAGATTCTTCTACACGTCCGAAGAAGACGACACGCAAGAAGAAGGAAGAAGAAGCGGTAGCGCCACAGGAAACGGCAGCCGAAACAGCTCCCGTTACAGCCGAAGCGGTAATACCTGCCGTCCAGGAAGAGATCCCCGACGAAGAAAAAGTCATTGAAAATATCAAGGCCGAGAAGATCGAAGGACCCAAGATCCTGGGCAAGATCGACCTGCCCGTGGAAAGCGACACACGCCCCAAGCCAGAGGAAAAACGCAAGCGCAAGCGTATTCCCATTGAGAAGAAGGAAGTGCGCCCCGGCGGAGCACAGACCGGTGGTGGTGGACGCATGGGCGACCGTGGCGGCCTTCGAACGACCGGCCAGGGTGGTGGCGGACGCTTTACCGTGACCCGCGGCGGTGGAAGGGATGCCCGCCGTGAAGACAAGCAGATCGACGAGAAAGAAATCCAGCGGAAGATACAGGAAACACAGGCCAAGCTGACCGGCGGCGGTGGCAAGAAGATCAAGACCAAGCGGCGCGACCGCAGGTCCGAGTCGGCAGATGCCATGGAAGGCGCAGAAAGCAACAAGCTGCAGGTAACGGAATTCATCAGCGTGAGCGAGCTTGCCAACCTGATGGACGTGAGCTTCGCCGAGGTGATCGCGAAGTGTATGGGACTGGGCATCATGGTGTCGATCAACCAGCGCCTCGATGCGGAGGTGATCGAGCTTGTAGCCAGCGAATTTGGTTTCGATGTCGAGTTCATCGACATGGAAAAGCAGCTGGAAATGGAGGAAGCCGAAGATGCCGACAGCGAAGAGGACCTCGTCAGCCGGTCGCCGATCGTAACCATCATGGGTCACGTTGACCACGGTAAGACGTCGTTGCTGGACTATATCAGGAGCTCCACGGTGGTAGCAGGTGAAGCGGGTGGTATCACCCAGCACATCGGCGCCTACCAGGTGAACCTCCCGAACGGGAAAGACATTACGTTCCTGGATACCCCGGGTCACGAGGCCTTCACGGCCATGCGTGCGCGCGGTGCCAAGGTAACCGATATCGCGGTGATCGTGATCGCGGCTGATGACGCCATCATGCCACAGACGCGGGAGGCCATCAGCCACGCGCAGGCGGCGAACGTGCCGATGATCTTTGCCATCAACAAGATCGACAAGGAAGGCGCGAATCCCGCGAAGATCTACGAGCAACTGGCGGGCATGAACCTGCTGGTGGAGTCGTGGGGCGGTAAGTACCAGAGCCAGGAGATCAGTGCCAAGCAGGGACTGAACATCGACCTGCTGCTGGAAAAAATATTGCTGGAGGCCGAAATTCTCGACCTGAAGGCAAATCCCGACCGGGAAGCATCGGGAACCATTATCGAAGCAACGCTTGATAAGGGTCGTGGCTACGTGGCTACCATCCTGGTGCAGAACGGAACCCTTCGCACCGGCGACCTGGTCGTGAGCGGCCAGCACTTCGGCCGTGTGAAGGCCATGATGAATGAGCGCAACAAGCGCGTGGATGCAGCGCCACCGGCAACACCTGTCCTGATCCTGGGCCTGAACGGCGCGCCGCAGGCTGGTGAAACCTTCCGCGTGTACGAAGAGGAATCGGAAGCAAAAGAGATCGCGAACAGGCGTGCACAGATCCTGCGCGAGCAGGGCATGCGTGCCAAGAAACATATTACGCTGGACGAGATCGGCCGCCGTCTTGCACTGGGCAACTTCAAGGAGCTGAAGGTGATCATCAAGGGCGACGTGGACGGATCGGTGGAAGCCCTCAGCGATTCGCTGCAGAAGCTGTCCACCCAGGAGATCCTGGTAAGCGTGATCCACAAGGGCGTGGGACAGATCAACGAGAGCGATATCGTGCTGGCAGAAGCATCAGATGCCATTGTGATCGGCTTTAACGTGCGTCCATCCATGCAGGCCAACCGCCTTGCCGAAAACGCGGGAATCCAGATCAGGACCTATTCGATCATCTACAACGCCATCGAGGAAGTGAAGAGCGCCATGGAGGGCATGCTCGAGCCGAAGATCCAGGAAAAGATCGTGGCGAACGTGGAGATCCGCGAAGTGTTCAAGTTCGACAAGGCCACCGTTGCCGGTTGCCAGGTGCTCGACGGCCGCATCAAGCGCGACAACAAGGTGCGCGTGATCCGCGATGGTATCGTTGTGTACCCGACGGCTGAAGGCGCCAGCGCAGAACTGGGATCGCTGAAACGGTATAAAGACGATGTGAAGGAAGTGCTTTCAGGCATGGAATGCGGTCTTACCATCAAGAACTACAATGACATCAAGGTCGGCGATATCGTAGAGGCGTATGAAGAAGAAGAAGTGAAGAGGACTTTATAACATGTCATGCTGAGCCTGTCGTGCATGACACCAGGTATGTTAATGACTTACAAACACCGCCATTGGGCGGTGTTTGCGTATGGGGATACTTCCATGTTTAACCCGGGTGGTCATGGCTTAATGTTGTTTAAGATTAGTTGAGCAGTTTTCAGCCACAGCGGCTCCGCTGCGAAAAAACTGTTAATCCCCTTTACCTTCGCCCCCTTTGATGGCCTTTAGGCTATTTTTGGAGACATTTGATACTATGAAGAAGTTTTACTTCACCGTCCTGGTCCTTTTAACAACTGTTGCCGGCTTTGCACAACCCCAGAAAATTGTTGCCGACAAGATCGTTGCCGTAGTAGGTGACCGAATTGTTTTGCAATCGGATGTCCTGAATTCGATCAGTGACATCATGCGCAAGGGAGGCACCGTTCCGCCGAACGCGGAATGCGCATTGCTGGAGCAGATGATGGTGTCGAAGATACTGATGCTCCAGGCGATGAAGGATTCGCTGGTGGTGACTGACGAGGAAGTTGAAGCGGAGCTGGACCAGCGGATGCGCTACTACATCAACGAGTTCGGATCCAAGGAGGCGGTGGAGCAGGTGGCCGGCAAAAGCATTTACCAGATCAAGGAAGAAGCGCGTGAAACCGTCCGCGAGAACAAGCTGGCGCAGGCAATGCACCGCAAAATCGTGGAAAACGTACGCATCACGCCGGCTGAAGTGAAGGCATATTTCAACAGGATCCCCGTGGACAGCCTCCCGTTCTTTGAAACAGAGGTGGAGATCGGGCAGATCGTTGTGCTGCCGAAGGCATCACGCGAGCTGGAAAAATATGTCATGGACGAACTGGCGAACTACAAGCGCCAGATCGAAGCGAAGCTGATCACGTTCGCGCAGGCTGCGCAAAAATATTCTGAAGACCCGGGCTCGAAGGAAAACGGCGGCCAGTACCAGATCAACCGCACCGACAAAGCATGGGACCCTGCCTTCGTGGCGGCTGCCTTCCGGCTGAAGGATGGCGAGATCTCACCCGTATTCAAATCAAAATTTGGTTATCATATTGTGCAGATGGTGCAGCGCAGCGGTGACGACGCGCTGGTACGCCACATCCTTCGCATACCCCCTGTAACGGAAGACGAGATCCGCCAGGGCATTGCGAAGCTCGATTCGATCCGCGCGAAGATCATCGCCGGGAACATGAGCTTCAATACGGCTGCCGGCAAGTATTCAGAGGATGAAACGGCCAAATATGCCGGCCCGCTGATGATCAGCCGCGATGGCGATACTTTCCTGAACATTGATGAACTGGACAAGGACGTGGTTGCCCAATTGGATAAGCTGAAGGTGGGCGAATTATCGCAGCCTTATGCCTATGTTGATGAAAGAGGCCGCCGCGCCGTGCGTGTCCTGTTCCTGAAGTCGAGGAGCGAACCGCACCGCATGAACCTGCGCGATGACTATAACCGGATTTCCCAGGCCGCCCTTGAGGAGAAGAAAATGCTGACGCTGGAGAAGTGGTTCACAACCAATCTTCCCCGCTTCTACGTGCAGATCGACCCCGACCTTGCGGACTGCGTGCAGCTGAAGAAGTGGGTGGAGGTGCAGAAAACGTATGCCTCCAACTGATAAGCAGTAACTCTTAGTCACACACACGGCCCGCCGAAAACTTTGACATTGCTAAGCGTATTGATTAATTTAGGAACCACCAAAGCTGCTACGAATGGCCGCCTCATCCAACAGGGTTGATCGTGAAAGCGATTTACACCTGTCATCTGACCTTCTTGCAGATCATCCGTTGCCCACCTGGATCATTAACAGCGACAACAGGATTATCCGCTACGCCAATAAGGCGGCGCGCCAATTGAGCGATGCAGACCCCGTGGGTCAGCCACTCACCGGCTTCTTAACACCAGACAGCAGCAATATTTTCCTCGACCGTTATGCTACCGGGATTGCCGTCGATGGCATTTATCAACTGGCATCAGGTAAAACGATCGAACTGTTCAGCGCACAATTTGAAATTGAGAACACGACCCTGCTGCAGGTTTCTGCAGTAGATATTACATCGCGGTCCGCAGCACAGCAACAACTGGAAGACGATCGCAGGCGATACCGCGCGTACATCGAGAACAGTTCGGAGGGCATCTTCTGCCAGGAGTTCATCAATCCCGTGCCGGTTGACCTGGATATTGAAGAACTGATCACCCATTGCCGGAAAAACAGCTACGTTTCAGAATGCAACGATGCCATGGCGGTGATGTATGGTTATGAAAAAGCTGAAGAACTGCGCGGCGCACTCACGGAGCAGCTTATTCATTTCGACGACCCTGCCAACATCCAGTACCTGACCAATTTCTTCAGCAACGGGTTTCGCATCGTCAATGCCGAATCACACGAAAAGGACCGGAACGGCAACTCAAAGTACTTCCTGAACAATGCCGTCGGGATCATCGAGGACGGGATGCTGAAGCGTGTGTGGGGCAGCCAGCGCGACATCACCGAGGCAAAAGAAGCAGAATCACGGTTGAAGGAAAGCGAGGACCGTTTCCGCGAGGTGGCCGATTCCGCACCGGTGATGATATGGATGAGCGACGAGAACAACAACATTGTTTACCTGAATAAAAAGTGGGTTGATTTTACCGGGAAGAATGTAAATGAATTCGGCCCGCGCGGCTGGATGAGCCTCGTGCACATGGCCGACCTGAAAAAAGCCAAGGAATCTTATGACGCCGCTTTCAGGCAACGCGAGCAGATCGTGCTGGTGTACCGGCTGAAGCACAGGGACGGCACTTATAAATTTGTACACGATGTCAGCGTGCCCCGCTTCCTGGGCGATGGCACGTTCGTCGGCTATATCGGGTCCCTGGTGGATATCGAAGACCAGAAGCAAAAAGAAAAACAGCTCCTCTACCAGGCAACCATACTCGAAAATGTTTCCGACATCATCATTACGACCGATCTCGGTTTCCGGATCCGCAACTGGAACAAGGTAGCGGAGAAGGTCTACAATCTTAACGAGCAGGAGGCCATGGGCCGCCTGATGAACGAGATCATCCAGTTCGAATACAGCGGCACTACGCTGGAACAGGCGCTGGTGGACCTGCACCGTGATGGTATCTGGAAGGGCGAAGTACGGTTTACCGACGACAAGGGCAAGGAGCGCTACTTCCTGCATACAGTTAAATACATCTGCGATGAAGCAGGCCACAATATTGGCTTCCTCGACGTAGGCCGGGATATCACCGACCGGAAGAAGATCGAGCAGAAGCTGCTGAAAAGCGAGGAATTCTACCGGGCTTTGTTCGCCGACTCACTGGACGGCATCCTGCTGATGAATGAAGAAGGCATCATCACCTTTTCATCCCCTTCCGTCAGCCGCGTGCTCGGTTATGGCGTGGACGAGATCCTGGGCCGCAATGCCTTCGACTTCGTACACAATGAGGACCTTTCGTGGGCGTTTGAATCCTTCCGCCGCGAAGTTTCAGAAAACCCCGAGATAAAGTTTATCGTGGTACGCCTGCTGAAAAAGAATGGCGACTGGCTGTGGTGCAATGTGCGGGGACATAATATGCTGGACAATCCCGCGGTCAACCGCATTGTTGTTTACTTCCACGATGATACCCTGCGCAAACAGGCACGCGAGGCGCTGAAGGAGAGCGAGGAACGCTTCCGTTCCCTCATCCGAGACCTGCAGACCGGTGTGTTCCTGGCAGACCAGGAGGGCAACATCATCATGTGCAACCGGGCACTGGGCCAGATGCTGTCCATCCCCGAAGATGTCGTCGTTGGTAAAAATGTCTACGACATCATGTCAAACGACATGATCGACGAGACCGGGCACCAGGTACCCCGCGAGAAGCGCCCGCTGACGCAAACTCTCAAGCATAAGATCACCGTTAAGGACCGCGTGGTGGGTGTGCTGCACCCTGTGACACGGGAGCGGTGCTGGATCATGGTGAACTCGAATCCCATTATGGACGCGCAGGGTAATATCAGGCACGTGGTGTGCTCCGTCATGGACATCACAGAGCGGAAGAAAATAGAGCAAAAGCTGATAACCGGGCAGCTGAACCATCAGCGGCAGCTTACGCAGGCTACGATCGATGGGCAGGAAAAGGAACGCCGCGAGATCGGGAAGGAACTGCACGACAACATCGGGCAGCAGCTGACTACCATCAAGCTGTTCCTGGATATGGCCAAGACCTCGGCCGATATGCAGGGCGTTGAAATGATCAGTCTTGCGGTGAAGGGCGTTAACGACGTGATCAACGAGATCCGTTCCATTTCACGCAACCTGGTTCCGCATACCCTCAAGGACCTGGGGCTGGTAGATTCCGTATCCGAGCTGGTAGAATCCATTTCGCGCATGCAGCTCCTGAATATCGAGTTCCAGTCGACCGGCTTTGACGAGACCTACCTGCAGGAAAACCAGAAGCTGACCCTGTTCCGTATCATCCAGGAACAACTGAACAACATTGTAAAGCATTCAGAAGCAAGCAATATCCTGCTGCGCCTGCGAAGCAACCCCACGGAAGTGATGCTCGACATCCGCGACGATGGCCAGGGCTTCGATCCGAAGGTGATGCGCAAAGGCCTCGGCTTTGCCAATATCCAGAACCGGGTGGAGCTTTTCGGCGGACGTTCCGAGATCCGCTCCAAGCCGGGCAATGGCTGCGTGCTCAAGGTCATCATGCCCCTGACCGTCGACTAAAACGCGGCAGTCATACTTGACGGAATACGCTAACTTGCGGCTCTCCATGAGCGACGCTATCAAACACGAATGCGGACTTGCATTCATTCGTTTACGCAAATCATTCGCACATTACCAGCAGAAGTACGGCACC
>DASUVB010000249.1:0-2022 GCA_036373835.1 Flavisolibacter sp.
TACCAGTCACAGAACCTGCTGAACACCGAATATCGTAACCACCTGTTCCTGCCCTTTACGGATGCCACTACCGGGAAAACAACATACGAAGTGGGAAGGTATATCGACCTGCAGATAACGGACATCCGCGAGGGATGGGTGACCATAGACTTCAACAAGGCATACAATCCTTATTGCGCTTACACTTCAGGATACAACTGCCCCATTCCCCCGGCGGAGAACCGTCTGCCGGTTGCCATTGAAGCAGGGGAAAAATCTTATGGGCTTGCAAAACACTAACCTTAAGGGTTTGAGGTTTGATGTTTGATGTTTGAGGTTTGCTAATGCTAATCAGCCAGTGTTTTTTTCAGTCCCTCCGCAAAAGACGTGGGATGAAAGTCGAGTTCTTTCGTCGCTTTATCAAGGACAAAGCCTGTTCTCGGTGGCCGGCGTGCGGGTTGTTTCATTTCGGCTTCCGTCACCGGGATGACGAGCCCGGGGTCATAGCCCAGGAGATGTGCTGTTTCTACGGCCATCTGGTAGGGTGTACGCACATCAGCACCGGAGATATGAAAAATGCCGGTCTTCTTCAGCACAATGATCCTGGTAATCGCCGCTGCCAGGTCCTCCACGTAGGTTGGTGTGCGAACCTGGTCGGTAAATATCTTCACGCTTTCACCCTTTGACAACCGGCCTGCGACCGTGGACACGATGTTGTCACGACCTGAAAACGGCTTCCCGTACACGAGAACGGTGCGGACAATCGTCCAGGGGCCATCGTACTTCATGACCTCATCCTCCGCCATCATCTTGGTCTCCCCGTAAAAATTCACCGGTTTTCTTTCGTCATCTTCGCCATACATTCCTTTTTCACCATCAAAAACAAAATCCGTGGACATGAATATAAAATGGCTGTGAAATGGCGCACTGTTGCGAAGCAGGTGCATGGTGCCGCTCACATTCGAGAGAAATGCGTTTTCCCGGTTGGCCTCGCATTCATCAGGCTTCGAGATAGCGCCCGCATGCACCACCACACCCGGCTGGTATTTATTGAACAGGGAAGACACCTGTTCCTCATTCGTAAAATCAAGACTTTCGTAAAAAAAGCAGGGACCTGTGAATGGCAGGCGGCAGGCGCCCCGCCCGGTGGCGATGACTTCAAAGGATTCCTGCAGCAATAATCGCGTCAGGTAAAAGCCGACAAAACCGTTAGCCCCGGTGATCAGAACTTTTCGCATCTGTAAAAATAGCGGCAGTTACTCATTGATCCCAAGCGCATACAGCAGGCGCTGGTATGGCAGCTGCAATACCGTGATCCTGTTCAGACCCATCCGGTCGAGTGTTTCCGGCGGAATGATAAAATACCGGAACTCCGCCTGGCTGCTGGCAACCGTTGCCGCCGATGGCACATACAGGTATTTATTGGTACGAAACTCAATATCGAGCAACGCCGGCTGGGGCGTGAAATACCATTTTTCGTCATAGGCCGGGTGCACGCCTTCCGGCAGCACATGGAACGGCATCAGCAGCGGCTTGGATATCACTTCCCCATTTACAGAAGGGACGTTCCGGATCCATACAAGCACAGCCCCTGATTCAAGAATATCCGCTGTAAGGGCGCCGACCTGGCGGCGGTCAAAGGACACGCGGTATTCCGCACTGTCCTTCACGGACCAAACAGCGCGTTCCCAGCCGCTTACTACAGCGGGTGGAACATCCTGTGTCCGGATGGAGGCAACAGCAACGGGATCTGTATCTGAAATATCTTCTTTTGAACAGGCGGCCAGGGCGAGAAGCGCAAGTAGCGCTGTAAAATTCCACAGTTTCATACATCTACAGTTGATCTGTATCAGTATGTCGAAATGCGTGCCATTTCAGCTGTCGTTGCGGGCACAGCCATTGAAAAAAATCCCGCCGGCGGCGGGATTCAGTTTATTCAGTTACCGGAGGTCAACTACTTCGACACCCGGGTATTTTTTCTTGTCGAAAACAAATTCAGCATCCGTAACCGTGGTGTTCTGCTTGAGGCTGGTTATCGTATAG
>DASUVB010000250.1:0-5466 GCA_036373835.1 Flavisolibacter sp.
GGCGAAGTGGAATGGGTGATCTGAGTCCCGCACAATTGATGCACAGATATGGCAACACATTTAAAGGAAGGACAAAAGGCGCCGGCATTCAGCGGCATTGACCAGGATGGAAATAAAGTCTCCCTGGCGGATCTCAAAGGAAAAAAAGTGGTTTTGTATTTCTATCCCGAGGACGACACGCCAACATGCACGGTGCAGGCATGTAATCTTCGTGACAATTATGGCCTGCTGAAGAAAAACGGCTTCACCGTTATCGGCGTCAGCCCGGACGATGTGGCTAAACACCGGAAGTTCCAGGAAAAATATGATCTGCCATTTACACTCTTGGCAGACCCGAAGCACAGCATCATCAGAAAATATGGCGTATGGGGTGAAAAGAATTTATACGGCCGCAACTACATGGGCATTCACCGCACCACGTTTGTTATTGATGAAAAAGGCATCATCAGGAAAATATTTCTGCGCCCAAGAAACAAGGCCCACGCCGAAGAGATCGTGAAAGCATCCAGCAGCTGAACTAACGGGTCACCTGCCATGTGCGCACCGTAACATTCCCGGCCTCGTCCTCGATGGTGACCTTCAGCTCATGGCGGCCACGCGGGAATTTTTCATCAAAATGATATACCCAGGTCCTGCCTTTGTCGTTGGAGAATCTTAACCACCTGCCGTCAAGCTCCGCGCGGAACGACCGGATCGTTTTAAAGTTATCGACAGGTGTCAGCCGGATGGAAGATGCCCGTGAAAGATTCGTTGGCGGGGCGTTCACCGTCGCAGGTTCCGTATCCAGGAAAGCCTGCCAGGTGCCGAACTGCCGGAAGGTGGCTACCAGCCATCCCTTGTGCCAGCGTGCCCGTTGCACATAGGTCCTGCTTCCCGAAGTACACCGGATAATAACACGTGCCGCCTGTTCCGCCGTAAGTGGTATGGCAGGCCGGATACGAACCGTTACGGAATCATGCACCGGGATGTGTGGCCCCAGGAAAGTGTGCGCACCGGATACGGCACCTGCCGCACCGGCGGACTCGCTGTATTGCAGGCGTACAGAATCATACATTGTTTTCTCCGTCGTAAAGAGTTCGAAATTGTCACGTTCAAAAATGTTCACGTGGCCCGGAATGAACTTTTCCTCCTGGATGGGCGTCGTGGTCGCGAGCGACTGATCCTTCCTGATGCCGAACCGGATGGCCGTATGATTTTTGTTCGCGTCCCAGACATCTATGACGATGTCGTGCCGTTCCCCGTCATCCAGCCGGATGATGCCGTCGCCATTGTGTACTGCATATGGAACGCCCATGGCTCCCGGCAGCGGTGACAGGTGCTGCAGCGCGGCCCCGCCGCGTTTTTGATAAGGATAATCGATGTGTGCATTCATGTACCGGGTCTCGTTGTAGTCGATACGGTCTAGAATGAATTCTGACACGGGGTTGCCGTCCATGCTTACCCGCGCCCGGTAAATGCCGTTCGGGTTTGCGAACCCGCTGAACCTGTCCACCGCGCCTATGGCGAAGCTGACCTGGCTGGTACCCACGCGGATGTCGGGGACGACGTAATCTCTCCCGCTTCTCCTTAATGCCAGCAGCTGGGGTGACTGTTCGTACGTGCTTTTGTTGCGTTCATACATCGCAAGCCTTGTTACCGCCGGGGGAACAGCATCTGCAACCGGGAAACCGAAAAGCAGCGGGTTGAGCACCTTGTCGCTTTGTGCGTCACGGATCTCGAAGTGCACATGCGGACCCTGTGATCCGCCGGTGTTGCCGCTGCGGCCAATGTATTCGCCTTTTTTAACAGGGAATTTTCCTTTGGGGATCTCCAGGCTGACCCGCCAGGATTCCAGCTGGTACTGCTGATCGTACACGTAGCGGCTCAACACCGGGTAAAAGGCATTCATATGTGCATACAGCGTGGTGTAGCCGTTGGGATGCGTAATGTAAATGGCCTGCCCGAAGCCGCCCGGCTCCACGACGACGCGCGAAACATATCCCTCTGCCGCCGCAAACACCGGCAGGTTTTCACGCTGTTGGGTCCGTATGTCGAGACCCATATGCCAGTGGTTGGTCCGCAGTTCCCCGAAATTTCCAACGAGCTGAAGGGGTATGTTCAACGGATTGCGGAAGTAGTTCCTCGGATAGTTCTGTCCGCTCGCTGCCAGGGATAAGACCAGGCTGAAAATAAGGCCGGAAATGCTGTACTTCATATGCTATAGGTTGCGCAAGTGCTTCAATCTTCGTTCCATCAAACCGGGCACAAAATTGGTATTAAATGCAGAAATTGATTTGTTCAGCTTAAAACTAAAAATATGAGTGTCAACAGTAAACACCTCGCAACTTTCCTCCTGGGAGCAGCCGCAGCATTCGGTGCCTACAAGTACATGAAAATGACGGATGAAGAAAAGGAAAAACTGGCAGCAGATATCAAGGACAAGGCAACCAAGCTGAAGAACAATGCTGTTGACGCAGAGGAACGCGCCATGGAATACTTCAAGGAACTCCAGGCGAAGGGCGCTGATGCGATGAAAGAATACATGCCCAAGGTTGAAGAATTTTTTGAAGGGCTGTTCAAGGGAGGTGCAAAAGGTACCACTGCAGGTGCGGATGGTACAACGGCAGGTACTGCTTCAGCAACTTCCGGCACGACCGGCACGTCGAACCCGGTCTAATTCCGGTACGATCTTTATTATACAATCTATATCACAATAAAAATCAGTTTATGATGACACGTAAAACAGGTCTGGGCTCATTGTTGTTACTTGGCGCTGCAGCGTTTGGAGCCTATAAGTATTCAAAAATGTCTGACCAGCAGAAAAGAGATCTGATGGACAAGGGTAAGCGCCTGGTGAATGACAATATCGGAAGCCTCGGCAACTTATTCGGAAAGCCAGTGGGCCATACAAATGGCAGAGTGTAATAAGGGTTGCTTCGGCACCCTTTTTTTTGCTATGGTATCAAGTAATGCCCGGTGACGGCCAGGCGCAGGGTGTTGTGTGATCACGTAGGCACCGGTGCCTGGCTGTCGCGCTTTACAAATACTTCCCTCATATCATCCCGATTCCTGTAGATTTGCACCCCGGGCACGACCCGGTTTTTTTATATCCGCAAGACGGATCATACCCGGATCACCTGACCAGAAACATATGCCAAAAGATACTTCCATCAAGTCAGTCCTGATCATAGGCTCAGGACCGATCATCATCGGCCAGGCCGCAGAATTCGATTATTCCGGAACACAGGCAGCGCGCAGCCTTCGCGAAGAAGGTGTGAAGGTCATCCTGATCAACAGCAACCCGGCCACGATCATGACCGACCCGATGATGGCGGACCGTGTGTACCTGTTGCCGCTGACCGTAGAAAGCATCGAGCAGATCCTCGAGGAAAATGACATTGATGCGGTTCTGCCGACCATGGGCGGACAGACCGCGCTGAACCTGGCAAAGGAAGCGGAGGACCTGGGTGTATGGGAAAAATATAATGTGCGGCTGATCGGCGTCGACATCAGGGCAATTGACAAAGCTGAGGACCGCGAAAAATTCCGGCAGTGGATGATCGCACTGGGCGTACCCGTTGCACCTGCCAAGACCGCGAACTCATTTCTCGAAGGAAAGGAATTTGCGCAGGAGATCGGGTTCCCGCTGGTAATACGCCCGTCATTTACGCTGGGAGGTACCGGTGGCGGATTTGTTCATGACAAGGATGACCTGGATGAAGCGCTGACGCGCGGCCTCGAAGCATCACCGATACACGAGGTGCTTGTAGAGAAGGCGGTGCTTGGATGGAAGGAATTCGAGCTGGAACTGCTGCGCGATTCCAATGACAACGTGGTGATCATCTGCACGGTTGAAAATTTCGACCCGATGGGCGTGCATACCGGTGATTCCATCACGGTGGCGCCCGCGATGACGCTGAGCGATACCGCCTTCCAGCTGATGCGCAATACGGCTATCCGCATGATGCGCGACCTGGGCAATTTTGCGGGCGGCTGCAATGTGCAGTTCGCGCTCAACCCGGAAAACGAAGAGATCATTGCCATCGAGATCAACCCGCGTGTCAGCCGTTCTTCGGCGTTAGCGTCAAAGGCAACGGGCTATCCCATTGCGAAGATCGCCGCGAAGCTGGCAATCGGGTACACCCTGGATGAATTGAAAAATCCGATCGTACAAACTACTTCTGCCTATTTTGAACCTGCGCTGGACTATGTCATTGTAAAGATCCCGCGCTGGAATTTCGACAAGTTCAAGGGCGCCAATGACACACTGGGACTGCAGATGAAAAGCGTGGGCGAGGTAATGGCCATCGGGAGGTGCTTCACGGAAGCCATCCAGAAGGCCTGCCAGAGCCTGGAGAATAATGCCGTCGGACTCGGATACTATGGCAAAAGCGCGATGAAGGCTGAGGAGCTGCTCGAATACATCAAGACTCCCAAATGGGACCGCGTGTTCCGGCTGAAAGATGCAATCATGCTGGGCATCAGCGTGAATACTATTGCCAAGATCACCGGGATCGATCGCTGGTTCCTGTACGAGATTCAAAAGATCTGCAATATCGAGATAGAGCTGGGGAACTACTGGCTGCATGAATTACCGGATGACCTGCTGCGACACGCCAAGATCCACGGATTCAGCGACGAGCAGATCGCCCGCATCATCAAGGATGGCAGCGAGGAAGAAGTATATGAGAAAAGAAAGGCGGCCGGCATCACGCGCCTGTATAAAATGGTGGACACCTGCAGTGCCGAATTTGAAGCACGCACCCCATATTTCTATTCCACGTTTGAGCAGGGCCAGGGCGACGAAAGCCGCGTGACCGGGAAGAAAAAGATCATCGTGCTGGGTAGTGGCCCGAACAGGATCGGGCAGGGAATAGAATTCGACTATTGTTGTGTGCACGGGCTGCTGGCGATCCACGAGTCGGGGTATGAATCCGTGATGGTGAACTGTAATCCCGAAACCGTTTCCACCGATTTCGACATGGCGGACAAGCTTTATTTCGAGCCGGTATACTGGGAACACCTCATTGAGATCATCGAGCACGAAAAACCGTACGGCGTTATTGTGCAGTTGGGTGGCCAGACTGCCCTGAAGCTGGCGAAGAACCTGCACGAGAAAGGCATCCGCATCATTGGAACCTCTTATGACGATATGGATATCGCGGAAGACCGCGGACGCTTCAGTGACCTGCTGAAAGACCTGGGTATTCCCTATCCCAATTATGGCACCGCATTCAACGTGGACGAAGCAGTGGAAGTGGCCCACCAGGTGGGATATCCCGTGCTGGTGCGGCCGAGCTATGTACTCGGCGGACAAAGAATGCGCATCGTGATCAATGACGATGAGCTGGAGAAAGCTGTTATCAGCCTGCTGAAACATATCCCAGGCAATAAAATACTGATCGATCATTTCCTGGACCGCTGCCAGGAAGCGGAGATTGATGCCATTTTCGATGGCGATGATTTTCATGTCATGGGCGTGATGGA
>DASUVB010000251.1:0-2112 GCA_036373835.1 Flavisolibacter sp.
CTGTGGACATCAACGGCTCAGGTGATTTTCGTTCGATACAGGAGGCGATCGGCTCATTGCCGGATTCGTCCGATTACCCGGTCACAGTTTTAATCCTTCCCGGGACATACCATGAAAAGATCTTTATTGAGAAACACAATATCATCCTGGAAGGCGCTGATCGCGAAACGACCATCATTGTGCAGGAGATCGCGCGGGATGAGTGGCGCTGCGCGCACCCTGATGACTGGGGCGTCGCAACTGTCAATATCAAGGGTAATGACATTACCCTGAAAAACCTGACCATCGCCAACGACTACGGCTTCAACCAGAAGGCTTCGCGCGTTGTGGACTGCCCGCTGGATACGATCACCGGGAAGAAAACGATCACGCCCGGCGGACACCAGATGGCGCTGCGCACCATGTTCGCTACAAGAATGCAGGCGATCAACTGCCGTTTCCGTGCTTATGCGGGCGATACGGTAAGTCCCTGGAACGTGGAGAACGGGATGTTCTATTTCAGGGATTGCATTATGGAGGGCGGTGTTGATTTCTATTGTCCGCGGGGATGGGCGTATGCCGAAAATTGCCGGTTTTATGCGAACACCGGGCCGGCCGCTATCTGGCATGATGGTTCTGCCCATCAGGATTCAAAAACAGTGCTGAAGAATTGCAGCTTTGACGGGTACGAAGGCTTCAGGCTGGGCCGCTATCACCGCGATGCACAATTCTACCTGGTCGGGTGCACGTTTTCGAAGAATATGTCGGACAATGATATTTACCTCGTGCCTACCAAGAACAACATTCAGTGGGGCCGGAGGGTGTTTTATTCCGGCTGCAGCCGCGAAGGCGGGAATTATACCTGGTTTTCCGACAACCTGCATACGGCCAACGGTGCCCCGGTCCCGGACGATATTAACATTCAATGGGTGTTTAAAGGAAAATGGAACCCCGGAACAAATTAAGAACTATGATCCTGTCGCGATATAATTTGAAGAACATCAACCCGGCGGTCGTTTCCATACCGGAAGACACGTTGTTTGACCTGCCTGAGAAAGTGCTGCAATTCGGCACAGGTGTGCTGCTGCGCGGTTTGCCCGATTATTTTATTGACAAGGCCAACCGCCAGGGCATCTTCAATGGCAGGATCGTGGTGGTGAAGTCCACTGCACATGGGGATGCCTCTGCATTCGACAGGCAGGACGGGCTGTATACGATCTGTGTCCGCGGTATCGCGAACGGCATGAAGGCGGAAGAAAATGTTATCAATGCTTCCATCAGCCGCGTGTTGAATGCGGCCGAGCAATGGGAGCAGGTGTTAGAGTGCGCGCACAACCAGCACCTCCAGGTCATTATTTCAAACACCACTGAAGTGGGGATACAACTGGTGAATGACGATATCAGGCACCATCCCCCGAAATCATACCCTGGCAAGCTGCTTGCATTTCTCCTGGAGCGGTTTAAAGCGTTCAACGGAAGTGAAAAGAGTGGACTTGTGATCATACCTACAGAACTGATCCCCGATAACGGTAAGAAACTGGAATCGGTTGTGCTGGAACTGGCGCACCTGAACGGACTTGACGACGAGTTCATTGAGTGGGTGGAATGCTGCAATCATTTTTGTAGCTCACTCGTTGACCGGATCGTTCCGGGAAGACCCGACGAAACCGTACAACAGCAGCTCGAAACAACACTGGGCTATTCAGACCAGTTGCTGACCATGGCAGAACATTACAGGTTGTGGGCGATTGAAGGAGGAGATGCGATCAGGGAGATCCTGACATTTGCACAGGCGGACGAAGGTGTGGTGATCACACCCGATATCAACCTGCACCGCGAATTGAAACTGCGCCTTCTGAATGGTACCCACACGTTCACGTGCGGGCTTGCATACCTCGCCGGTTGCAACACGGTACAGCAGGCCATGACCGATGACCTGGTTTCCGGTTTCATTTCGCGCCTGGTGCACCAGGAGATCGTTCCGGCCATTCCGTACGCGGTGGAAGAGCAGGCAGCGCGCGAATTTGCGGCAAAGGTCCTGGACCGTTTCCGCAACCCGCACATCCGTCACCAGTGGATCAGCATCACCATGAACTACAGTTCCAAGATGAAGATGCGCTGTATCCCGTTGTT
>DASUVB010000252.1:0-4825 GCA_036373835.1 Flavisolibacter sp.
CCTCGCGGGCTTTCTGCTCCTTCGGTTCCATTACCAGGTATTTATAGGCAAGCCAGCCCCCGCCCAGCAGGATAATGGCAGCACAGGCGATCAGGATAGGACGGTTGTACTGCGTCCAGAAATCTTTTGCACGGTCAACCACAACATCACTGTCAGCCTTGTGGCGTGCTTGTTTTACTTCAGCCATGAATTACGGTATTTAAAATGGTGGATTTAATCGGTAATGAACGGATAATTCTGGTCTACATACACATCTTTCAAAACTTCATCGTCATTCGGCCAGGGTGATTCTTCTGCAAATTTCACACTTTCAGTCACTGCCTGGTCCACTCTTTCGTTGATCTGCCTGATTTCCTCTTCCGTTGCCAGTTTGTTGTCGTAAATAGATTTGAGCAGCAGGTTGATCGGGTCCTTTGACTTGTATTCTTCCACTTCTTCCTTCGTCCTGTATTTCTGCGGGTCGGAGATCGAGTGACCTTTATACCTGTAGGTTTTGATCTCGAGCAAGGTAGGACCACCCTTCTCACGCGCGCGCTTCACGGCACGTGCCACAGCATCATGCACCAGCTCTGCGCTCATGCCATCCACCACGTCGGCCGGCATCTCATAAGCGTCGGCCAGTTTGTAAATATCAGTAATGTTCGAGGTCCTTCCCACCGAAGTGCCCATTGCGTAATTATTGTTCTCGCAGATAAAGATCACCGGCAGGTTCCAGAGCATGGCCAGGTTGAACGTTTCGTGCAGCATGCCCTGCCTGGCGGCGCCATCTCCGAAAAAGGTGAGCACCACGTTGTCGGTCCCGCGGTATTGCTCTGAAAATGCAAGCCCGGCACCTGTTCCGATCTGCGCCCCCACGATACCATGACCTCCATAGAAATTGGCTTCCCTACCAAAGAAGTGCATGCTGCCACCCTTCCCCTTCGCGTTGCCGGTGGCCTTGCCGTACAGCTCGGCCATACAGGAGTTTACGGAAATCCCCTTGGCGATCGCCAGTCCATGATCGCGATAGGCCGTAATGAAAAGGTCTTCGGGCCTTGTGGCGGTCATGCAGCCCGCAGCAATGGCCTCCTGCCCGACATAGGCATGAAAAAAGCCGCGGATCTTGCCTTCCATCTTGTACTTCTCTTCAGCCATCAGCTCAAACTGGCGTATCAGCTGCATCAGTTCGTACCAGTACAAATAAGTCTCTTTTGAAAATTTAGTAGCCAAGGCTGCAAATTTGAGCGGCAAAAATAAGGGAATCAGGCTTTCCTTGGTAGAATGAGCCTGCCGGGAAGGGACAGTTTTACGATAAATCTCCCCCCTGCCTGTGGCGAACACCGGCATTTATCGTTACGAACCCCTTGTGCCTATCTTCGGCGGACAAAAAACCAGGCTTTGGCGCTGTATCTCCAGTCCATATCATTGTTGCAGTTCAAGAATTACGCAGGCCGCCGGTTTGAGTTCCCGGAACGCATCACGGGCATTTGCGGGCGAAACGGCGTAGGAAAGACAAACCTGCTCGATGCCATTCACTACCTGTGCTTTACCAAAAGCTATTTTTCACGCCAGGACCAGGTCAGCATCCATGCGGGAACGCTGGGTTTCCGCATCGAGGGGCAGTTCGTGCGCAACGACACACCGGAGCACGCGGTGTGCATTCTGCGCGAGAATGGCAAAAAGGAATTTACGCTCAACGGCAGTCCCTATGCGCGGTTTTCCCGGCATATTGGTCATTATCCCTGCGTGATTATTGCTCCCGATGATGTTCAGCTCATTATCGGCGGCAGCGAGGAAAGGCGCAAGTTCATGGATACGCTGATCTCGCAGCTGGACAGCGAATACCTTCATTGCCTCATCGACTATATGCGGCTGCTGCAGCAGCGCAATTCATTTCTCCGGACCTCGGCCGATGGCTATGCACGTGATTTTGGCGTCCTGGATGTGCTGGACGAGCAGCTTGCAAAAAACGGGACTATTATTTTCGAAAAGCGCCGCGAGTTCATGCTCCGGTTCCTGCCGATGGTCAAGCAGCTGTACAATGACATCTGCCAGCATTACGAAGACATTAACCTGTTCTACGAAAGCGAGATGCACCTGCAGACCCTTGAGGAACTGTTGCGGGAGCACCGCCAGCGCGACCTGGCCGTTCAGCGCACTTCGGGAGGGATTCACCGCGACGACCTGCAATTCAGCCTGGCAGGACAGGCCTTTAAAACGATTGCCTCGCAGGGCCAGCGAAAAAGCCTGCTGTTTGCGCTGAAGCTGGCTGAAATGGAGATACTGAAGCAGGAGAAGCACCTCTCCCCCCTGTTGCTGCTTGATGATGTTTTTGAAAAGCTGGACGAACACCGGGTCAGCAACCTGCTCCAGCGTGTGTGCGCGGACACGGATGCCCAGGTCTTCATTACTGACACCAGCTGCAGGCGCCTGCAGGAAAAGTTTGATACCCTGGGCCAGCCCGGCGGATTGATCGAATTGTAGAAACAGTGAAAATTTCCGGATTTCATTAGCTTGCAGCCATGGCTCAATATTCCCTGGGTGATGCGATTCGCCATTTTCTTTCTCAAAGCCGTCTGAAGGGCGACATCCAGGCACTGCAGATCGATGAGGTCTGGGAAAAGATCATGGGCAAGACGATCTCAAAATATACCGACAAACTCAAGGTCATTAACAGGACGCTTTACATCACCACCAGCGTGGCACCCCTGAAGCAGGAGCTCCTGTACCAGAAGGAAAATATAAAGCTTCGCGTGAACGAAGCTTTGGGAGAGAAGGTCATCGACAATGTTGTAATTCAGTAATTCCAGGGATATCCCTGCCTGGGAATGATTACATCATCAAATGTGGCCGATCTTTTTGTCAGTGCCTGGTGCATCAGGTCCTGGCTGGATACGACGCCCATAAAATCGAAACGGTCGAAGATGGCGAGGTGCTTGACATTGTACCGTTCCATCAGCTGCATGCACTGCTCCAGCGACGTGTCCGGTGTTGTGACCGGCAACGTCCTGCTCATGAATTCCCTTACATAGATCTTGTTCAGCGGCCTGTCTTCAAAAAGTATCCTGCTTGCGATGTCATGGTCGGTAATGATGCCCTGGAAGCGGTCATCATGCATCACGATCAGGAAGTCGACATTTTCTGAACACATCTGGTACAGGGCGTCACTGATCAGACATTCGGGAACAACGGTGTTGAACTGCGGGTGCTTCTGTTCTAAAACATCAGCGATTCTTTCCATAAAATTGGTTTTAATTACAGCAATCGTTGATGGTCGCTTGTCTCTTAAAGTTAATGTTTTATGCGTCGCTGAAGCTCGGCCATATAAAATTTTATTGAATACGTACGCGGGGGTCTACAATGCCGTACAGGACGTCGGCAAGGATGTTCACCAGGATAAAAAAAGTAGCCGAAACCAGGACCGAGCCCATGACCACCGGGAAATCCAGTTTTTCCAGCGCGTCCACGGTAACCTTCCCGATTCCCCGCCACCCGAAGATGTATTCAATGAAGAAGGCGCCGGCAAGCAGTTCGGCAAACCATCCCGTAACGGCCGTGATGACAGGGTTGAGTGCATTGCGCAGCGCATGCTTCCATACCACCACCCTCCTGCTGAGACCTTTGGCATAGGCGGTTCGTATGAAATCCTGGTCCAACACGTCCAGCATCGCGCTCCTTGTGAGCTGGGTAATGATCGCCAGTGGTCTTATGCCCAGGGTTATTGCCGGGAGAACCAGGTTCTGGAGTGTCAGTCGCCGTTGCCCGTTCTCATCAATATCGAACCAGCTGCCGGTGATGTGCAGGCCGGTCCAGTCGCTCAGTACAAATCCAAAGATGTAGGCAATAATGATCCCCATGAAAAAAGACGGGGCTGAGATCCCGATGATGCTGGAGAAAACTGCCGTGCTGTCCATCCAGGTATTCTGCTTCACGGCGGCAAGGACCCCTAACGGAATTCCCAACAGCACCGCGATAACCATGGCGGCAAAGGCAAGCATCAAAGTGCCCGGGAGCGCTTCCATCAAAATAGCGCCAACGGATTTTTTTGTCTGGTACGATTTGCGCAGGTACGGCAGCTTGACCGCAAATTTTTTTTCGCCACCGATAAAAAATCCGGTGAGCTCTTTGGACTCGATCTCTTCACGCGAATGCACGGCAAGCGGCGAGACATCATTCATGTACAAAAGAAATTGCTTCCACTTCGGCTGATCCAGGTGCAGCTCCCTGCGGATATTTTGCTGCGTGGTGGCGTCACCTGTCTGGCCGAGCACCAGGCGCGCCGGGTCGCCGAAGCCCTGGAACAGGAAAAACACAAGTACCACAACGCCCAGCAGCACGAGTATTCCGTACAGAATTTTCCTGGTTATGAATCGGAGCACGATGAAAGTTACAATTAAAATGTTCCGGAACGAACGGCAGCAGCGGCTTCACCTGCATGATTGTCGCTGAATTTGTCAACCACGTGGCCCTTTTTCAGCAGGTAGATGGTCGGGTCGGTACGGGCTGCTGTTCTTACAACGGTAAAGTCGCAATTAAAAAACTGCACATTACCAAATGAACCCAGCCGTGATTCCGTTTCATCGCGCT
The DNA here is from genome assembly GCA_036373835.1 of Flavisolibacter sp. Lineage (GTDB taxonomy): Bacteria > Bacteroidota > Bacteroidia > Chitinophagales > Chitinophagaceae > Flavisolibacter. The sequence continues at coordinate 4,567 of DASUVB010000252.1, forward strand.
TCTGCGATGCAACATACACGGGGATCTTCCTGGTGTCCGCGGCAGACACCAGTTCGCGGAAGTCATCAACCCAACCTTTGTCGAAGTCATTTTGTGTGAAAACCAGCACAGCTGCAGGCTGCTCAAGAATGACAGGTGTTGAATCGACATTCGAAGGACCTGTCAGTGAAAAACCTTTTATCGGGGGATCGGCATTTCCCTTTCGAACGAGCTTGTCGATCCGATCGATGTATTTGTATGTATCAAAATCTGCAGGCAG
>DASUVB010000253.1:0-3090 GCA_036373835.1 Flavisolibacter sp.
TATGGGAAGGAAACCGGAGATCATCACTAAGGAATTTGTATCCCCCGAAGGAAAGCTGGTGAAGAAGAAGGTGGAACTGTTCACGTGGGAGAAGCTGGACTACGTTCCGAAGGTGAAAAAAGCATTCGGACTGAAATAATAAATGCCCCTGGTCTCCAGGGGTTTTTTATTTTCAAGGGGTGAAGAAAAATTTTTGGATTTCGCTCCTGTCCGTGATCGTCATGATTATGGTAATGCGCTGGCAGGGAGCCGCGCTGGTGACGCCACAAACACCGCGTGGCATCATCGACCTGGAATTTGCGGGAACAGTGGACAGGTTCCGGTCCATGCGGATGTTTATTGACAGCAATGCGGCCATGGTGAACCTGTACCTCGATTTCCTTTTCATCATTTCATACGTATGGTTCCTTTCCTCCGCAGCAAAGCTTGCGGAACGCACGGGTTTCCGTCTCATCCCGTCGGAATGGCCGGTGCGGATTGCGTTCCTCGCCGGACTGCTGGATATCGGGGAAAATATGTTGCTGCTGGATGCATTGGCGGCCGGAGGCACCCGGTTCACATTACAGCTTACCTGGTGGCTGGCCCTTATAAAATTTACCGCTGCAGGCATTGTCGTATTGTTTCTCCTGCTGGCTGCTATCGTGCTGCTGTTCACCCGTAAGAAGATAACCGATACATTTGAAGCGTGAAACACTTCAGGCCCAGGGCGCGTCCCAAAAAAAGCTCACTGGTCACCGGCAGGAAAGCGATCCTCGATGCTATTGACGCCGGCACGCCGCTCGACAGGATCTACCTTGATAATCGTTCCGGTGGTGACACGATCAACCTGATTAAGTCGAAAGCGATGCAGAACGGCATCCCGGTGAACTATGTGCCTGTGGAAAAGCTGAATGGCTTCAATGCCGGGGAGCATGATGGCTGCATAGCGCTGCTGTCGAGGGTCCAGTACCACGACCTGCAGCAGGTGATCTCGTGGGTGGTTGACCGGGGAGAGGTACCCCTGTTTCTCATGCTTGACGGGATAACGGATGTGCGGAACATCGGCGGAATTGCACGCACCGCATGGAGCACAGGTGTGCATGCGATCATCATCCCTGATAAAGGTGTCGGCGCTTTGAATGAAGACGCAGTGCTGACGTCCGCGGGCGCGCTGGAAAAAATACCGGTCATTCGTGTGAACAGCCTGATGAAAGCCGTGGATGAACTGCACCTGAACGGCATTCGCGTGCTGGCCAGTGAAATGACAGTTGCCCGTGACATTTACGATGCAGACTTCAAAGAACCCGTTACCATTGTGCTTGGCGGTGAAGAAAAAGGAATCCATCCTGCGCTGATGAAAATCTGTGATGAGAAGTTCCGGATCCCGATGAAGAATGATTTCGAATCCCTGAATGTATCGGTGGCAGCTGGAATGATCTTATACGAAGTGATGAAGCAAAGATCTTGAAAACAACGAGGAAGAAATGAAAGACGATATCATGGAACAGGTTCATCTGGTCGAATGTCCCCGCGACGCGATGCAGGGCTGGAAGGGAATGATCCCCACCGCGAAAAAAATTGAATACCTCAATGCGCTCCTTCAGGTGGGATTCGACACGCTGGATTTCGGATCCTTCGTATCACCAAAGGCCATCCCGCAGATGGCCGATACACCGCAGGTCGTGGACAAGCTGCAGGTTCATAATACCCGCACGAAGCTACTTGCCATTGTCGCCAATGTTCGCGGTGCTGAGGACGCAGTGCAGTTCGATGCCGTGCAGTACCTCGGTTTCCCGTTTTCGGTTTCACCCACCTTCCAGCTTCGCAATACCAACAGCACGATGGAAGAAAGCATCGGCAGGGTGGAAGCCATACAGGACATGTGCATGAAGCATAACAGGCGCCTGGTGGTTTACCTCAGCATGGGCTTCGGCAATCCATATGGTGATCCGTACAACGAGGAAGTGTTGCTGCACTGGGCCGACCAGATGGTACAACGCGGCATCGGCGTCCTTTCACTGGCGGACACCGTTGGCATGGCATCACCCGCGCAGATCACCTTTGCCCTGGAAACGCTGCTGCCAAAGTATCCTGCTACGACCATTGGAGTGCATCTCCATGCGGCGCCATCTGGATGGCAACAGAAATTCGACGCCGCTTTCGAAGCAGGGTGCCGGCGATTTGACGGTGCACTGAAGGGTATAGGAGGATGTCCGATGGCGCAGGATGACCTTGTGGGCAACATGGATACGGAACTGATGATCCGGCACCTTCACGGGCGGCAGCTGGTGACCGGTATCAACTTCGAAGCACTCGGGAAGGCGATGGTGCTTGCCGGTGAAATTTTTCAAAAGCAGCCTGTATGAAATTTCACCTGCAGTTCGACATACCCCGTCTTGACCAGCCCCTGACGCACCGGCACCGGATGATACTCACCGGTTCCTGTTTTACCGAAAATATCGGCGAAAAGCTGCGTCGGTACAAGTTCCACGTAACAGAAAACCCGCATGGTATTCTGTTTAACCCGGTTAGTGTCGCTGAAGGCCTTACCGATGTGATCGAGAACCGACAATACACTGCTGCTGATCTGTTTTATCTGAACGAAGGGTGGCACAGCTGGAAACATCACAGCCGCTTCTCGGGCCTTACGCCAAATGAGGCCCTGGAAAAGATCAATACTTCCATCAGCAACACGCATGAATTTCTCCGCCAGGCCGACTACCTGATGATCACATTGGGATCGGCGTGGGTATACACTTTTACGGGTGAGGCAACCAATGCTGTTCCCGGTAACGTCGCCGCCAATAATCATAAAGCACCTGCGAGCTGGTTCTCTCGCCGTCTTCTTGCGATCGAGGAAGTGCTTCGCGTACTGGATAATCTTATACACCGGCTGTTTCATTTCAATCACAAACTGCAGATCATTTTTACCATCAGCCCTGTCCGGCACATTCGGGAAGGCGTAGTGGCCAACAACCGCAGCAAGGCGGTGCTCATACACGCGGTGCATCACCTGGTGGACAAATTTGAACGGCTTCACTATTTCCCGGCATATGAACTGGTGATCGATGATCTGCGCGATTACCGCTTTTATGCCGAGGACCTGGTACA
>DASUVB010000254.1:0-2006 GCA_036373835.1 Flavisolibacter sp.
CGAGCCAGCCGTGTTCAACGCATCTGACCTGTCGAACGGAATCCTGATCTCGGAGAAAAAATCAAAGAAGGAAAAGGAAAAGCAGGAGGTGAAGCAGGAAACCAACCCTGTAACAAAGGAGGAAACCGGCATCGTCCAGGAGCAGCGCACGATGACGCAGCAACCAAAAGTTGGACGGATATCGGTATATCCCAACCCGGTGACCAATGGCATTTTCCGTATTTCATTCGAAGACCAGCAGCCCGGGAGGTACCAGGTGCATTTCATGGATGTCGCCGGTAAGGTGATCAGCACCAGCAATACCACCATCACCGGCCGGAGCCAGGTAGCGGAATTCCGGATCCCGGAACTGATCACCGGCGGTAATTACCTGGTGCAGGTAGTCAACCTGCAGACGCAGGAGGTAATTACAAATAAGGTGGTCGTACAGTAGGCAACACTTCTGATCAATAGTCCCGGGGCTCTCATTTGAGGGCCCCTGGCTTTTGTGGCACCGGCGTTTCGGCGAAAAATGGGCAAGTTGTTATCTTGCCGCCCGAATGGCAAAAGAAATCGTTGTCAGCGGCATCCGGCCTACTGGCTTTTTACACCTCGGGAATTACTTTGGAGCGATGCGCAACTATGTGCGCATGCAGGAGGCATATGACTGTTACTTTTTTGTAGCCGACTGGCATTCCCTTACCACGCACCCGGACACGAGCGAATTGAAAAATCATGTTTTCAGGGTGATCGCCGAAAATATTGCAGCCGGTCTTGACCCGGGGAAAGTGTGCCTGTACGTACAGAGCAGCCTTCCCGAGATCGCCGAATTGTACCTGCTGCTGAACATGCTGGCATATAAAGGTGAACTGGAAAAGACAGCCACATTCAAGGACAAGGTGCGCCTGCAGCCGGAGAATGTAAATGCCGGGCTGCTCACATACCCTGTTTTGCAATCCGCAGATATCCTGATTCACCGAGCCATGTACGTACCGGTGGGTAAAGACCAGGAGCAGCACCTGGAGATGGCGCGCAATTTTGCCCAGCGCTTCAACCACCGCTATGGTGATTTTTTCCCTGAGCCGCAGCCGTTCAACTTCGGCGAAGAGCTGATCAGGATCCCAAGCCTCGACGGCGCCGGGAAAATGAGCAAGAGCGAGAACCAGTATGCAACGCTGTACCTGGCGGATGATGATGACCTGATCCGCAAAAAGGTGATGCGTGCGAAGACAGATAGCGGTCCAACCGAGCGCGAGTCGGAAATGCCTGATTATATCCGGAACCTGTTCCTCCTGATGGAACTGGTAAGTGATCCATCGACGGTAGAGAAGTTCAAGGATGACTTCAAAAATGCCACCATCCGGTACGGGGATATGAAAAAGCAGCTGGCCGAGGATATGGTTGCTTTTATCACACCGATCCGCCAGCGCGCCATGGACATCAACCGCGACACTGATTACATCCGTAAGGTGATCCGTGAAGGCGGCGAGAAAGCGCGCGAGAGCGCACAGGAAACCATCAGACAGGCGCGGGAACTCATGGCGCTTGATTACATGAAATAATTCCCGAACCACGGAATCCCCTATTTTTAACGATATTAAATGCGCAGTGCCGGGTATGGCTAAATCAAAAAAACCAAAACATATTGCAGTTGCCGGGAACATTGGGGCAGGGAAGACGACACTCACCGAACTTCTCAGCAAACATTATAAATGGATCCCCCATTTCGAGGACGTGGATCACAATCCTTACCTGAATGACTTTTACGAGGACATGCCGCGGTGGAGCTTCCAGCTGCAGATCTTTTTCCTGAACAGCCGCATCAACCAGCTGGTGGAGATCCAGAAAGGCTCGGAAACGGTGATCCAGGACCGTACCGTTTATGAGGACGCCAACATCTTCGCACCCAATCTCCATGAGATGGGCCTCATGACAAAGCGTGACTTTGACAATTACTACACTTTTTTCCAGACGCTGAAGACAATGGTGCAGCCGCCCGACCTGCTGATCTACCTGCAGGCATCGGT
>DASUVB010000255.1:0-4923 GCA_036373835.1 Flavisolibacter sp.
GTTTCATCATCGTACTGGTCTTTATGTATGACGTTATTCCATTGCAGCTTGCCCGTGTTGTCGAATGACAGGATCATCAGGTTGTCGGCGTGATGCCGTACCGCCTGCGGATTCAGGTTCCTGTTGCGCCACCAGAGTGAAGAATACGGTGAATATGCCGTGTAATAATCAAAGGTTGTTGGCGTGCCGTACAGGTAGTTCCAGCGGTTCCAGCTTCCAATGCGGGAAGAAGTATAGTAGGACTCCGTGTTGATCAGGAACCCGCCATCCTTCTTAATGATGATATTCCGGATAAAGAAATCATTGAAAGCTGTCCGTACCGACGAACCTCCCCTCGCTTCCTTTCGTACGTCCTCACCCAGCTCCACCGCATTTTCCAGTGACGTCCTTTCATTGTCCCTGTCCCACACATAGAAGTAAAAACCTTCGATATTGCCCCGGCGCTGCCTGTAAAAAAATGACGTCAGGAAGTAGCGCCTGTTGACATTGTCGATCTTGATGTGCGGTTCGTCGAGATACATATTGGTATGTGTTACCGGGATCTCTGTCAACGTATCCTGGTCCGCCTTTTTCCAGATCAGTTTTGTTTCAGAAATGGTTTCATTGCCGGCGCGGCGCACTTTTGCAAAAACAAGGTTGCCGTCATTGTCCAGCGAGAATTCATCCAGGTGGTCATTGTATTCCTCCATCGGCATCAGGAAGCGCGTACGCTTCTTCAGCCCCAATGTGTCGTTCAGCAGCAGGGTGGTTATGATATACCGCGACTTGTTGCGCGCATTGATCTTGTACAACATGATATTCTCCCTGTTCTCACTGGTGATCGCTGAGTAAATGCGGTTTGTCGAGGCAAACCCAATATGGGATGTATCAATGGTTATTACCTGAGAAGCTTTCCGGCCGTTGCCATCTACCTTAACCGCTTTGCAGTACACGACGTTCCTTTTCTGGTACTGGTACACCATGTACGCGTGGTCGGCGTACGGAAAGAAATCGACGTTGATCAGGCGTTCCTGTGGCACATAATCATGCAACTCACGGGCTACCTGCTCCATATCATTGTTATAGACCGAGATGTAGCTGCGGTCACGGATGTTTTTGTAAATAAGAAAGTTCCCTGAAACCTTGCCGATGATCTCGAAATTAATCCTCCGGGTGTCGTTATGATCCGGTTCAGAATAGATGATTTTCTGGGCGCCCGAGGTCAGGGAAGCAAATATCAGGCAGCTTACAATAAGATACTGGTACACGCGCATACGCCGGCTTTCTTTGAGTCAATAAAATTAAACCTTGTGACTCTTATAGGACGCTTAAAATTTGTTTTGGATGCATGCAGCAACATTTCCGGGCATTTCAACGTAAATCAGTGGCTATTTTGCTCTTTTAAGAATAGTTTTAACATATACCTTTGCCAATTCCATGCTTCCCGTACAAATCAACCAATACAACTTCGAATTGTGAAAGCGCCGCTGAACAAGGTCACCTTTGCTGGCCTGATCGTTGCCCTGGGAATCATTTATGGTGACATTGGCACCTCCCCCCTCTATGTTTTCAATGCCATCATCAGTAACAGGCTGGTTGACGAAAAGCTGATCATCGGGAGCCTGTCCTGTATCATCTGGACGCTTACGCTGCAAACCACCCTGAAGTATGTGTTCATGGTACTGCAGGCGGACAACCGGGGGGAAGGTGGAACATTCGCCCTGTATGCGCTCGTACGCAGGCGGCGCCGGTGGCTGATCCTGCCGGCCATGATCGGGGGGGCCGCCCTCCTGGCAGATGGCATTATTACCCCACCGATCTCCATCACTTCGGCTGTGGAGGGCCTTAAAGAGCTGCCCGCATTTACCAACATCGAAGAATATGTTGTCTACATCGTCCTGATCATCCTGACGATGTTTTTTTTCCTGCAGCAGTTTGGAACAGCATACATCGGCAGGTTTTTCGGCCCCGCGATGTCTGTCTGGTTCACTATGCTGGCCGTGCTGGGGATCATCCACCTGTCAGATGATTTTACCATATTCAGGGCTTTCAGTCCGCACTACGCAGTAGCGTTCGTAGCCGAGTACCCGCATGCCCTGTGGCTGCTGGGCGCTGTTTTCCTGTGTACCACCGGTGCGGAAGCGCTGTACAGTGACCTGGGCCATTGCGGACGTGGAAATATCAGGGTATCCTGGACCTTCGTCAAGGCCTGCCTGCTCCTCAATTACCTGGGCCAGGGTGCATACCTGATGCATACCTACAAGGGCACCACCATTACGGACGAAGTCAGGACCTCGCTTGGCATTAACGCGTTTTATGACCTGATGCCGCAGTGGTTCATCAGTCCCGGCGTGGTGATCGCAACGACAGCCGCCATCATCGCCAGCCAGGCAATGATCTCCGGTTCCTTCACGCTGATCAGCGAGGCGATGCGACTGAACCTGTGGCCCAAGCTGAAGATCCGCTATCCTTCAGAGGCCCGCGGACAATTGTTCATTCCCTCGCTCAACCTCCTGATGTTTCTCGGCTGTTGCGGCGTGGTACTGTATTTCAAATCATCATCCCGCATGGAAGCGGCGTACGGACTCGCCATCATCATCACCATGCTGATGACGACGATCCTGTTCTCCAATTTCCTGGTTCAGCGCAGGGTCAAGCCCGTTATCATCTGGATATTCCTGGCGGTCTACCTGTTCATAGAGTCGATCTTCCTGGTTGCCCTGCTGCAGAAGTTCACGCACGGCGGTTACATCACCCTCATCATCGGCGGCCTGATGTTCATGATCATGTACGTTTGGAACAGGGCCCGGAAGATCAAGAACCGCTACGTGGAATTCGTACGGCTGGAGCATTACGTGCCCAAGATCCAGGAACTGAGCAACGACCGCTCGGTGCCCAAATACGCTACGCACCTGGTGTATCTTACCAGCGCCGACAACCCCAAGGAGATCGAGCACAAGATCATTTATTCCATCCTGAACAAGAAGCCCAAGCGGGCCGACATCTACTGGTTCATCCACGTTGATACTCTGGACGAGCCTTATACCATGGAGTACAAGGTGGACCATATCATTCCAAATGACATCATCCGTGTTGAATTCCGCCTCGGCTTCCGCGTGGAACCGCGTATCAACCTGATGTTCCGCAAGGTGGTCGAAGACCTGGTTGCCAACCGCGAAGTGAATATCACCAGCCGCTACGAGAGCCTCGAACGCAGCAACGTGATGGGCGACTTTTCTTTTGTAGTTATGGAAAAATACCTGAGCCAGGATAATGAACTGCCCTTTATGGAGCGCATCATCATGAAGTTCCATTTCTGGCTCAAGGAGATCAGCCTGTCCGAAGAACGCGGCTTCGGCCTCGACGCCAGCACGGTAGTCATTGAAAAATTCCCGCTCATCGTGGCACCTGTCACGAACCTCCGGCTGAAAAGGATCGACGTCGAATGATCAGAATTTCAGGATATCCCGCAGCAGGTTGTGGTACTCGGGGAAGCGCGGCAGGTTGTTATGACCGCCACCTTCTATCCGGATCAGCGTGATCTTTTTCGGGTTCAGCCGTTGCAGCGCTTCGCTGTGCCGGATGGGGATCAGCCGGTCCCTGGTGCCGTGAATGATGTAGACATGGCATTTCACCAGGGGCAGCCACCGGTCCGTACGCAGGTGGTACCGCAGCACGAATCGCACAGGAAGCACCGGGAGAAATCGCTCCACTACGCGCGTAAAATTGTAATACGGTGAATCCAGGATCAGGTACCGTGGCCGGTTATCTGATGCTACTTTGGCTGCAAAACCGCTTCCCAGGCTGCGGCCGTAAACGATCATATGCTCTTCCCCGAACCGGCCGGCCAGCTCCTGGTAAATGAACTGTACGTCCTGCAGCATCATTTTTTCATTACGGGCACCAGTACTTTTTCCAAATCCGCGGTAGTCGATCAGCACCACGTCATAGTCGTAGCGGTAAAAATCCTTCGCGTACCGCGCCCAGCCCTTGATACTCCTGCTATTGCCATGAAAATAAAGGATGAGGCCTTTAGGCTGTTCGCGGCAGAAATGCAGGCCGTTGATCCGCACCCCCGGCGCCACGTCAAAGTTCACTTCCTCGAATGGAATGTCGTACCGGAACCGGAAATCGGCCCGCAGCTTCTCAGGTTTAAAAATGAAAAACTCCTGCAGGAAATAAACTGCCAGTGACAGCACGACGATGGAACCAATAATGTAGAGGATGATCAGTTGTCCTGGTTTGTTCTAAATTAAAGAGGATGAGGCACATAAACAATCCGGCAGCAGCAGGGCTCTTGACAATGGCGCGCGCAGGATGTAGCTTTGTTAACAGAACTATAAATAACATTTTGAAAGTAAGCATCCGTGCTTACTTTAAATCCAATTGAAAAACCGAGCCATGACTAAATTCTACCTGCTCATTTTTTCCGGACTGATCCTGTTCGCCGGATGCAAGTCAGCCAGCAAGGCTTATGAAAAAGGAAATTATGCCGATGCCTTTGAACTGGGTGTAAAAAAACTACAGAAAGATCCTGATGACTGGGAGACCAGGCAGCTCGTACAGAATGCCTACAACTATGCGATCAGCAATCATGAAGATCGTATCCGCATCCTGGGCAACAGCAGGAATGACAACCGGTATGCGGAAATCTACCGCGAGTATCTGCACATGCAGGACATGTACAACACCATTCGTGCTTATCCCAATGCTTTCCGCCAGGTGCGGGTGAATGACTATTCATCTTTCCTGGAAACATACGGCGAGAAGTCGGCGACCGTGCATATCCAAAAGGCGGAGCAGTGGTTACAGGAGGGTACGCGTACGGCATTCCGCGAAGCGTACCACGAATATCACCTTGCGAGCAATTACCTGCCCCATGACTTCCAGTTGCGGAGGAAAAAGGATTCCGTGTATAATCTCGCCGTGACAAAGGTGCTGATC
>DASUVB010000256.1:0-3243 GCA_036373835.1 Flavisolibacter sp.
CGGCAGCGCACCGGGCATTTCTTTTTAAGTACCATCAGATACATTCACTCACGCGATTGTTTTGACAGGTAGTCAATCATGGCAAGGCGGATATCCTCGCGTACACCCAGTGGACCGTGAGGCGCCGGATGCACGGCAACAATCCCGGGGTTAGACGGAGTAAGAAATTCCATTTGTGTCTCCTGGCCCGTGAGCAGGTAGTCATTCATGGCTACGCGATACACGCGGTCCGGATCAAGGGCCTCCTGCCCGATCTGCCAGTGACCATTTTCAAAAATTACAGGAGTAAAGTGCAGGAACCCCCCGCTGCCCCTGTTCTTCATGCCCTGGTCAAGGATACGGATGAGAAGACTTCCCTTCATATCCACTTCCAGGATCTTTCCGCCATAAGGTAGTGTCCGGATCAGGTCATATTGCGTCACCGGCGGGTGCAGAATATCGTCAACCCTGATCGAGCCGGCGTTAAAAATGGCCACATCGGCTGCGGGAGCTGCGTGGTGTACGGAAGCCGCGATGAGCCGGGTGAGGTTGGTCGACTGGTTCCGGGTGATGCCTTCGCGCCCGTCGAGCGAATCGCCCTGGGCGAGGACTACCTTCGATGCATCAAAGCCGAGACTGCTGAAATTTTTTTCTGCTATATCGACCCATTTACCGACAACAACATTTGTCGCACTGTCAAGTGGTATGCTTTCGTCAACGTACACGAGGTCCGGGACCACGGATGATTTATTCCGGCGCGTGTTCACCCGCATTTTCAGAATGAATGCAGACCGCGCGTTGGAGTGTGCCTTGGTGATGTACACATTTCCTTCGCGAAGGAGGCGCATATCATGCTCATGCCCGCCCATGATCAGCGCAAGCCCGGGCAGTGCTGCTGCCAGCTTCCGGTCATCTTCCACCGTTTGGTGTGTAATGGCAACTATGGCATCCACGGAATCCTTCAGCATGTTATATGCACTGATCGCGGCGGGAAGCAGGTCGGCGTACGACACGTAAGGCACGCGCGTGAATGGCAATGTCAGACCGATATAGCCGATCCGTGCAACCGTGCCGTCCGCGTCACGCAATTGCTGGATAAATGTTACCGGGATCACCTCGGATCCGGATTCCCGCCTTTTTACAAACGGAACCGCCTTCCCACCGGTCATGTGAAAGGTGTTGGTTGAGATCCATTGAAATCGTGATTCATCAATCCGTGCCTGCAGTTCCTGCTCCCTGATGTCAAACTCGTGGTTCCCGAACACAGCGAAGTCCATGCCCGCTGCGTTCATGGCGTCCACCATTTGCCGGCCACGGACGGGCACACCATCGTGACGGATGCTGTTGTACACGGAGGGGCTCAGGAAATCCCCGGCCATGACCATGAACGTATTCGGGTTTTCGCGGAGGAAATTTTTCTTGAGCGATGCCAGCCGGGCCATACCACCCTCACGTCCGGCTGCCAGCGGAATAATTTCGTAAACGTCGTTCACCTGGATATAGATCACTTCGAGCCGATGATCGTCACCGCCGGGCCGGAAGACCGAACATGACAGTAAAAGCGTAATTGCTGCAAGCAGGAAGTAAGGTCGCCGCATTTTGCAAAATACGCTTTACATGATTTTTAGCCGCCTGAAGAATCAGGCATGCTTTTTTGTCTCATGAAAGAAACATTCTTATGCGCTGGCAGGGAAGAAGGCAAAGTTCCAATGTTGAGGACCGCCGCGGTATCGGGGGTGGCGGGATCATCGCCGGTGGCGGTATCCTCGGAGTCATAGTTCTGATATTCAATTTCTTACTGGGAGGAGACAGCAGTACAACGCAGTTGCCGCTCCCTACCGATAATGCACCGGTAAGCGCTGAGCAGAAGGCAGCGCAGGATAAGGAGGCGCAATTCGTTTCCGTTGTGCTTGCCGAAACGGAAGATGTCTGGCACGACATCTTCAACAGGGCCGGGAAACGTTACCAGGAACCCAAGCTCGTGTTGTTCTCGGGAGGAGTACAGTCTGGCTGCGGAACCGCCAGCTCAGCAACCGGTCCTTTTTATTGTCCCGGTGACCATAAACTCTATATTGACCTGTCGTTCTCTGCTGACCTGAAAAACAGGTTCGGCGCGCCGGGTGATTTTGCCATGGCCTATGTGATCGCACACGAAGTAGGCCATCACGTCCAGACCTTGCTGGGTATTTCAGAAAAAATGCAGCGCCTGCGGGGGCAGGTGAGTGAAGAGGAATACAACCAGTATTCGGTGCGGATGGAACTCCAGGCTGATTTTTTCGCCGGGGTATGGGCGCATTTTGTTCAGGGCAAGGGTCTTTTGGAAGAAGATGACATCGCCGAAGCACTGAATGCCGCCAACGCCATCGGCGACGACCGCCTGCAGAAGAAATCGCAGGGATACGTGGTACCCGAATCGTTCACACACGGCACTTCGGCCCAGCGCATGTTCTGGTTCCGCAAAGGCTTTGAGACCGGCGACATCAACCAGGGCGATACTTTCAACGCAACGAACCTCGGAGGTTCCGAATCCTGGTAGCAGTTAGAGCCAGGAACCCCGACTTTCCACACCAATTTTCAAATCTTCTACCGGCCGGCTCTATATTTGCGCGATGGAGGAATTGCTGAAACAGATTGCCGGTTACCGCCAGGAAATTGAATCATCGGATCTCACGGATGCACAGCGCCTGGAGGCGTACCGTATCCGCTTCCTGGGCTCCAAAGGCCTGGTGAAATCGCTGTTCGGCGAAATGAAATCAGTACCCGCAGATAAGAAAAAAGAATTCGGTCAGGTGCTTAATGACTTCAGGCAATTTGCCGAGGCCAAATATGATGAAGCCAAACAGGCAGTCTCGTCGAAACCCGCAGCATCAAAGGCAGAAGCAGATCTTTCCCTCCCCGGTGATCCTGTTGTTTTCGGCGCACGACACCCGATCACGCTGGTGCGCAACCGCATGGTTCATATATTCCAGCGCCTTGGCTTCTCAATCGCCGACGGCCCCGAGATCGAGGACGACTGGAACAATTTTACCGCCCTGAATATTCATGAAAATCACCCTGCACGCGACATGCAGGACACCTTTTATATTAGCCAGAACCCCGACTGGCTGCTGCGAACACATACCAGCAATGTACAGATACGCGAGATGCAGAAAGGCAACCTCCCTATCCGCATTATCTGTCCCGGTCGCGTGTACCGCAATGAAACGGTGAGCGCCCGCTCGCACTGCTTCTTTCACCAGGTGGAAGGCCTGTACATTGATGAAA
>DASUVB010000257.1:0-8197 GCA_036373835.1 Flavisolibacter sp.
CTTCTTCCTTGTCCCAGTCATCATCATCTTCGGCGTCTTCGGTCTCTTCCTCATCATTTTTCCGTGCACCTTTCTTAGGTGTCACCACATCCTCGTCATCATCATCATCGGCAGGTTTCGCCTTGCTGCTGCGACCTTTGGCCTGGGCTGTCAGTGTTTCGAAGAGTGCGTTTCCGGAGGTTTGTTCCTCAACTAAAAGTTCTGCCATGTCAAATTGGATTACGGCTGTAAAATTTGTTCGAAGATTTTAATTCGCCAAATTTTAAAAAAAAATTTTCCCTGCCACGGCGTGCACTTTCAAAGCCAAACACATATCTTATTTGCGTCACGTGTTGACAGCCTTTGGGACCCTTTCCATATCAACCAGCTGATCCCTGCCCGGCCCGTTGGATATGTATGACACGGGTACGCCAAGGCGCTTGTTGATGAACTCCACATAGGTGGTCATCGCCGGCGGCAACTTTGAAGCGGACCTGATCATGGATGTTTCCTGGTTCCACCCCTGGAACTCCTGGTAAACGGGTTCCAGTATTTTGTGGTTCATCTGGAACGGGACCTGGCCAGTTGTCTCGCCATTGATCTTGTACGAAGTACACACACGCAGGGTGTCAAAAGCATCCAGGACGTCAGCCTTTGTGAGCACGATTTTGGTCACGCCGTTCAGCATGCATGCATAGTGAAGCGCCACCAGGTCGATCCATCCGCAGCGACGCGGCCGGCCGGTCGTTGCCCCGAATTCATTGCCGATCTCGCGCAAACGTTCCCCGGTTTCATCGGTAAGCTCAGTCGGGAACGGCCCCCCGCCGACGCGCGTGCAATACGCCTTGCTCACGCCGATCACTTCGCGGATCGTTTGCGGCGCTACGCCAAGGCCGTTGCATACGCCTGCGGAAATAGTATTTGAGGAAGTGACAAATGGGAAGGTTCCGAAATCGATGTCCAGCATACTGCCCTGGGCACCTTCTGCCAGCACCTTTTTCCCGGCGCTGATCTTGTCGTTGATAAAATATTCCCCGTTAACAATATTGAGTGTTCTAAGGAATTCGATGCATTCGAAAAACTCGTCTTCCCATTCAGCAATGTCTTCGTTGAAATTGAAGGTGTCGAGGAGCTTCTGGTGCTTCAGGCGCAACTTGATGTATGAAGTCGTGAAATTCTTATGCAGCAGGTCACCCACCCGCAAACCGTTACGGCCGGTTTTGTCCATGTAGGCAGGTCCGATACCCTTCAGCGTTGAACCGATCTTGTCGGAGCCTTTGGAAAGTTCCGCTGCCTTGTCCAGTGCCCGGTGCGTGGGAAGGATCAGGTGCGTACGTTCAGCAATAAAAAGATTCTGTTTCAGGTCGATCCCGAATTCCGCTACGGTTTTGCTTTCCCTTCTAAGCGTGACGGGATCGAGAACCACACCATTGCCGATAAGATTCAGCGTACCCGGATGGAAAACACCGGAAGGGATCTGGTGAAGGACAATTTTTTTATTCTCTTCACCGACGTACAGGGTATGGCCTGCATTCGGCCCTCCCTGGAAACGTGCGATGATATCATATTGCGAAGCGAAATAATCTACAATCTTTCCCTTGCCTTCATCACCCCATTGCAGGCCTAAAATAACATCAACCATAGTAAGTGCTTAACGCCGGCAAATGTACTTTGTAAGGTCGGGATGCCGGTAAAAATATTAGGCACATCTCAACGGAAGTCATCAGCGGATCAGCGTCACCACGCCTTTCCGTGTGATCCTGCGATCGTCCTTGGTGACACCCTCAGCCACCCATGCAAACGTACCCGTCTGCTGCTCAACACCAGCGATCTTCCCATCCCACCCGTCGTACAGGCTGGATGTTGAATAGATCACCTGGCCCCACCGGTTGTACACGCGGAAATAGTTCAGCTTTTTAATTCCCACCGGAAAAGGTCTGAAGATATCATTCAGTCCATCTCCGTTCGGCGTAAATGCCTTTGGCGTATACAGCTCCGGACCTTCATACACCTTAATAACAACCGTTGCGGTCCCGATGCAGTTCTGGGGCGTGGAAGCGGTAACTGTATACGTAATATCGCCGGTTATGGTCACCACCGGGTCAGCGATGCCCGGATTACTCAGCCCCGTGGCAGGTGTCCATGAATAAGACGTCCCGGCCGACGATGCGTGTAGCTGGAATTGGTCCCCCATCGCAGCAACAGTGTCGGGTGTTGCGATCACGGTGAGAGGCGGCGTCACATTTACGGTAACGGCAGCAGGCTGCAAAGAGGAACAGCCATTGGCATCTGTCACATGAAGCAGGTATGTCGTCGTCTGGGATGGCGACGCAACAGGGTTGCTGATCGTATTATCCGACAGCCCGGCACCTGTCCAGCTGTAGGTGACACCATTGGTGCCCTGCAGCTGGAACGTCTGGCCAAAACAGATCGTACCTCCGGCTCCAGCGTTCGGGACCGGTGCGGGGTTTACATTCACTACGACGGTATCATAAATGGTACATCCCCCAAGTGAAGCCGCCAGGTAATAGGTTGTTGTAGATGCAGGCGATGCTACCGGGCTTGCCGATGCCGGATTATTAAGTCCTGATGCAGGCGACCAGCTGAACTGGGTTGCGTTGGTCTGGGAACTGATCACTGCCGAGGCACCCTCGCATATCAGTGCATCCGGCGCAGGCGTCAGCGTGAGGTTGTTATTCAGTCCAACAGTGGCGGTAACGGTAGCGGTGCAGTTGTTTGCATCCTTCACTACAACATAATACGTACCCCCCGTTGCATTGAATGTACTGCTGATTTGGAACGCGGACCCATTCAGCGAGTAGGTGTAGCTTCCCGTTCCGCCGGATGCGGCAACGCTGATTTGTCCATCTGCTCCACCGGCACACGTGGCATCCTGCGTAGCAGCAGCGGCCGAAAGCACGGCTGGCTCAGTAATGTTCACGGTTTCGGTATGCGTACAGTTGTTGACATCCTTTACATAGACGGTGTAAGCGCCCGCGGGCACATTGAATGTGGCGCCTGTTTGGTAGTTGGTTCCGTCAATGGAAAAGCTGTATGGGGCCGTTCCACCCACCGCGGAAGCACTGATGGTACCATTTGATTGCCCGTTGCACAATACTGGCGATACTGCCGCTGTAACCTCCAGCGCGTTTGGCTGGGCGATGGTAAAGGCCTGTGACCCGTTGCAGCCACTCGCGTTGCGGATATAAGCCGTATAGCTCCCGGCAGCGAGCCCCGTAAATGTTGCGCTGCTCTGCCATTGAATTCCATCCAGCGAATATTCGAACGTGCCAGGGTTATTTGCACTGACGGTTGCCGTTCCCGTGCTGGTGCCATTGCAAGTAGCCGGAACCGCGTTGACCGTAGCGGCCAGAGGCGCACCTGCGTTAACAGTGACCGGAATTGGGACAGATGTACAGCCGGCTGCATCCTGGATCACCACCGTGTGGCTTCCTGCTGCCAGCCCGCCGATGGTTGATGAGGCCTGGAACGCTCCTCCATCCACCGAGTACGTGAAAGGTGCCGTGCCATTTGATGTTGTTATTGTTATGCTGCCATCAACCGCACCGGTGCACGATGTTCCTGTTGCTGATACGGATCCGGCCAGGGCAGGTCCTGCGTTTATTGTCACGGTGATGGGTGCTGAAATACAGCCGGCCGCATCCTGTACCACCACAGAATGATTGCCTGCCGTAACACCGGTAAAGATGTTTGACGATTGGAATGTACCCCCGTTCAGCTGGTACTGGTAAGGACCACTGCCGTTCGTGGGTGTGACGGTCACCTGTCCATTGCCGGCGCCCGGGCACGACGTGGCCAAAGTTGTAGCAGTTGCCGTCAGTGCTGTTCCCGGCGCAACAGTAACCGATATGGGTGCCGAAATACATCCGGACGCATCCTGGACGATAACCGTGTGATTACCTGTCGGCACACCGGTAAATGTATTGGAGGACTGGTAAGTGCCACCATTCAACTGGTACTGGTATGGACCGCTCCCGTTCGATGGCGTCACTGTGATCTGCCCATTGCTTGCCCCCGGACAGGAGGTAGCCACGGTTGCAGCCGTTGCCAGCAGCGCATTGCCTGCTGCAACAGTGACACTGATCGGAGCCGAAACACAACCGGCGGCATCCTGCACAACAACCGAATGGCTGCCCGCGGGTACACCCGTGAACGTATTCGATGGCTGGAAGCTGCCACCATTCAGCTGGTACTGGTATGGCCCGCTGCCGTTCGTGGGTGTTATCGTGATCTGGCCGTTGCTGACACCCGGGCATGAAGTTGCGGCGGTTGATGCAGTTGCCAGCAATGCGCTTCCCTGTGCTACGGTGACAGGTATCGGCGCAGATGCGCAACCTGCGTTGTCCTTTACTACGACGGAATACGTGCCTGCCGCGAGGTTGGGGATCACCGTCCCTGTTACAAAAGGTCCGCCGTTCACGGAGTACTGGTACGGTCCGCTGCCACTGGCAGGTGTTATGGTGATGGAACCGTTAGTCGCACCCGTACACGAAGTACCGCTTGCAGTAGCTGTGGCATTGAGTGTCCCGGAGCCCGGACCAACGACCACCGAGAGATTTACGCTGCAGTTCTGCGCATCGCGAATGCTGACGAAATAGCTTCCGGATGCCAGGTTGGTAAATACGTTTGACGACTGGAATACCGGGTTCCCATTGAGTGAATATTGGTAAGGCGCCAGGCCATTGGTTGGGGTAACCGTTATGGAGCCGTTTGCCGCTCCCGGGCAGGCCGGTGGTGTTGTGGCGAGCGTTGCCGTCAGGGGCGCGCCCTGTGGCACCACGACCGAATAATTGGTAAGGATGCACCCGCTGGCATCCTTGACGCCAATGAGGTATGTGCCCGGCATCAGTCCCGTGAATGTGTTCGACGCCTGGTACACCGGGTTGTTGTTGATATTGTACAGGAAAGGTGGTTGCCCGTTCTGCGGATTGATCGTGATGCTGCCATTTGAAGCACCGGCGCAGGAAGGAGCCGCTGGAACCGCCTGCACCGTCAGGATGCCGCTGGATGCGACCGAAGCGTTGATGACCTGGGAACATCCGCCGGCCGTGGTAAGTGTTATCGAATGATTTCCGCTCACTAAACCCGTAAACGTGTACGTTGAAGCAGATGTCTGCACTGGCGCGCCCCCGTTGATAGACAAGGTATACGGCGCCGTACCGGCACCTGCAGGGATGTTAACCGTGATGCTTCCATTCGGTCCACACGCGGACGGCGTGGTTGCGGTCGTCGCCATCAGGCTCGTGGTCTTGTTCACCGTTATCGTATCGCTGCTGACCATCTGCTGGCTCGGGTTGGAACAAGAGGCAAAATATGTTTTGACGATATACTGAGTTGTTGCTGCTACGGGGCACTGCGGGGGAAAATTAAGGTCGAGCAGGCCAGGTGTGGTGGTCGCGGTGTCGGCACCGGTCGTGGTGCCCGTTGTGGCGAGCACCGTCCCGGCGAGGTCGCACAATTCCGCTTTAACGAAACGGGAAACCGGGCCTGAGGGAACAAAGCGATAGGCAGTATTCGATTCTGACCACACCGTTGCGTTCTTCCCCGGGACAGGGTTTGCCTTCGTTGCATCTTTCTGCAATCCCAGGATCGCCAGGTTGCCGTTCCACACCGACCCGTCAGAGTCAAGTGCCTTGTTCGCCACGAAAATATCGATCATGCCAGTCGACTCGTACATGATGACCTGAGATGTATTGAGCTGGGCATTATGACCGAACAGCGGAATCTGGAAAAAAGTGACGACCAGCTTCCGGCAGGGTGCCGTACCCTCCACTCTCCACTCGATCTTGCGGTTCGGGGAAGTGGATGTCACGTTCGGGTTGATATCATGATACGGGCTGTAAATGGAATAAGAAGAATATTTGGGGCCGCTGGAATTGATACAGCTTTGCGCCCCCAGGAACGGGATTGGCTGCGGAACGCTGCCTGTTTCCAGCTTCCAGGCGTTATTACAATTGGCCTGCGACAGGTCGAACGTGATTACCCCGTTGGAGCCGATGACAAACTGCGTGAACATGGAGTCGTAAAAGCAAAAAGGATACGGCAACGGGTACGCGATGCTGAATTTGTCATCGGAATAGATCGACGTCACTTCGGTAGCCGTCGGTGATGTAAAGGCCAGCGGCGCGTAAGCCGTGTTGACGATGGAATAGTCCGAAGTGGATTTCAGGTGCGGCACCTTGAAGTTCATAGGAGTGCAGGTGACATTGCACGGCAGGTTGATGACGGTGCCATTGACGCCGGTCGAGAAACAAGCCTGGGAGAGTGCCTGTCCTGCGGGTACCAAAAAAATAATGAAAATAAGAGCCTTACGGACGATAGTCATAGACGGTTTTCGGTTACAGCGACAAATTAGACAATTTTTGCCGTCCGGGATAAAATGCCCGGTCAACCGTGCCAAAGTGTAGACAGATCAGAATCACGCAGGGATATCTGTTTCAAAACGTTCCACTGAATGGATGCCATTCAGGCTTTTTAGCCGCTTAACAAGCTCGTCGAGCTCTTCCTTGTCGTGCACAAAAAGCTTGATGGATCCTTCGAACACGCCTTCGGTGGATTCGATGGTGATGGCGGAAATATTGATCTTCAGGTCGCCACTGATAATGTTGGTGATCTTGTTCACCACGCCGACATCATCCATGCCGACGATCTTCAGGCCGGTCAGGAACGAGATCTCCTTGTTCTTGGCCCACTTGGTCTTCACGATCCGGTGACCATAGTTTGACAGCAGCTTGGTAGCATTGGGGCAGGTCGTCCGGTGGATGGTCAGTCCTTTGCCGGTGGTCACAAATCCGAATACGTCATCGCCGGGAATGGGCTTGCAGCAATTAGCCAGCGTGTACATGATCTTGTCGCTGCTTTCACCGAAGATGATCAGCTCCGTTTCTTTTTTCGAAATCGGGTGGTACTCGTGCTTCACCTCGGGTATCCGAACCGGCCGCGGCGCCTCCAGCGTTTCGCCGGAGATCTTGAATTCCTTCAGCTCTTTCAGGTCGATGGACTTGATCGCCACCTGGTAATACAGTTCCAGTGGCGCCGGCAGCTTGTAGTAATTAATGATCTCCTCGATGTTGTGATGATTGAAGGCGACTCCCAGCGATTCCAGCTTGCGCTGCACGGTGTATTTGCCTTCTTCTGCCACTGCCTTGCGCTCTTCCTTCAGTGAATCCTTGATACGGGTACGGGCTTTCGTGGTGATCACGAAGTTCAGCCAGTCCTCGGAAGGCTTCTGCTTGTTGGAAGTAATGATCTCCACCTGGTCGCCGCTGCGCAGCTTGTGGCTGATGGGCACCAGCTTGTGGTTCACTTTGGCGCCAATACATTTAGCGCCCACTTCCGTATGCACAGCAAAGGCGAAATCGAGTGCCGTAGCACCGATCGGCAGCATCTTGACGTCACCCTTCGGTGTATAGATATAAATTTCCTCTGCCAGGAAGCTGCGTTTGAAGTCCTGGAGAAAATCAACCGAATCCACGTCCTGGCTGGTGATCACCTCGCGGATCTGGTTGAACCATTTGTCGAAACGGCTTTCATCAGCGGTTCCTTCCTTGTATTTCCAGTGCGCGGCAAGGCCTTTCTCCGCGATCTCGTTCATGCGCTTGGTGCGGATCTGCACTTCCACCCATTTTCCCTGGGGACCCATCACGGTGGTATGCAGCGCCTCGTAGCCGTTGCTCTTCGGGTTGCTCAGCCAGTCGCGCAGGCGCTCCGGCGAAGGACTATACTCATCGGTGATCAGTGAATAGACTTTCCAGCAATCTTCCTTTTCGCGTTCCGGTGGGGAATTCACGATGATTCGGATCGCAAACAGGTCGTACACCTCCTCGAACGACACGCCCTTCTTCTTCATCTTGTTCCAGATGGAGTGGATACTTTTGGGACGGCCGTAAATCTCGAAATCGAGACCTGCCTTATCCAGCTTTTCCTTTAACGGCTTGATGAATTCATTGATGAAGCGACTCCGCTCCCGGCGCGTTTCTGCCAGCTTGCGCGCGATCTCCTTGTAGGTCTGTGGCTCCAGGTACTTCATCGCCAGGTCTTCCATCTCTGTCTTGATATTGTAAAGACCCATGCGGTGTGCCAGCGGGGCATATACGTACACGGTTTCGGAGGATATCTTCAGCTGCTTTTCCAGCTTCATGCTGTCGAGCGTGCGCATATTGTGCAGCCGGTCGGCCAGCTTGATGATGATGACACG
>DASUVB010000258.1:0-3713 GCA_036373835.1 Flavisolibacter sp.
GTGCAGCTGCTGCTCGGAATAAGTATTCACCACCTCCATGGCCGTTTTCTCCTGGCGCTGGTCCATGCGCATGTCCAGCATCGCATCGAAACGCGTGGAAAAGCCGCGCGACGCTTCATCAAACTGGTGGCTGCTGACGCCCAGGTCTGCGAGTATGCCATCCACTTCGGTGATGCCGTTCAACCGGAGAAATTTTACGAGATGCCTGAAGTTGTGTGGAATGAACAGTAAACGTTCGTCATCAGGCAGGTTGCGTCTTGCGTCGGCGTCCTGGTCAAAAGCTACCAGGCGGCCTTCCGCGGACAGCTGCCCGAGTATGGCCCTGGAGTGCCCGCCCCCGCCGAAGGTGCAATCAACATAAATTCCGCCAGGCCTGATCGCGAGATACGTCAGTACCTCTTGAAGCATGACAGGAATGTGGTAAGAAGAATTTGAATGTCCGTGCTCCTGGTTCTTGTTGCTGTTCATTCCAAACCTATTTCTGATCCTCCTTCACCATTACCTGCCGTGCCAGTTTACTGAAATCCTCAGGTGAATACGACTCAAAGAACTTCTGGTAGTTTTCCTTCGACCAGATCTCGATCTTGTCTCCCGCCGCCGCCAGGATAATGTCCTTACCCAGGTCTGCGTACTCCTTCAGGTTTGGTGGCACCAGCAGCCTCCCGGCTGAATCCAGCTCCACCTCCGTGGCCCCGTTCAGGAACACCCGTCTGAAGTTGCGCGCATCAGGGTCAAAGTCATTCAACGTGCTGATCTTGCTGTACAGCGGATCCCAGCTTTGGCGCGGGTACAGGCTCAGGCATTTTTCGAATCCCCTGTTGATAACAAATCGCGTATTTTCACCCTCGGGCAACTGCCTTTTCAGGCCTGCCGGGAGCAGAAAGCGACCTTTGGGGTCCAGTGTTGATTCGAATTCACCAAGGAAACCTGTCATTTTCAATGGATTGGAATGATGGCTTGAACTTTACACAAAATAACACTTTTTCCCACTTTTGGTATAGTCCAACTGCCTGTTTAATTTTTCCACAGGGTGAAATGCCCTGGAATGCTTGCCTGCAGCGCATTTTGCCGTAAAAAATATTTTTAGGATGCCAGCCGTGTGGATACGTGTGGAAAACCGCTCATCCAATGTGGACAGAGGCACAGGTTGATGTGTATTACTTTTACATATGCTGCAAGCGGCACCCTTCAACCCCCGCGAAATTCGTATCGCTGACTTCACCTATCAACTGCCGGCCGGCAGGATCGCAGCGCACCCGCTCCGGCAACGGGACCAATCGAGGCTGCTGGTCTATCGCAATGGGCTGATCCGCGATGACGTGTTTTCCAACCTGCCCGATCACCTGCCACCCGGAACATTGCTGGTCGTCAACGATACCCGCGTCATCGAAGCGCGGATTTTTTTTTCGAAACCGACCGGTGGCATGATCGAGATATTTTGCCTGGAGCCTTTTGAACAAACCATCGAGGAAACGATGCAGCAGCGGTTCAGCGCGGAATGGAAATGCCTGATCGGGGGCGCTTCCAAATGGAAGCCCGGGCAGGTGCTCCATAAAGCGCTTAGGGTGAACGACAGTGAAGTGGTGCTGCAGGCCACCTTCCGGGGCAGGCTTGAAGACAGTTTCCGCATCCTGTTTGAGTGGAATGATGAACATACCTTCAGCGAGGTGCTGCATGCCGCCGGCGCAATACCGCTCCCCCCTTATATCCATCGCGAAGCGGAGCTGGAAGATGCGGATCGTTACCAGACGATATTCGGGATCCACGAAGGCTCAGTGGCCGCTCCCACCGCTGCGCTGCATTTCACCCCGGAAGTCTTTGATAGGCTGCGCAACAAAGGGATCCATACTGAAAAAATTACGCTGCACGTTGGCGCCGGTACTTTCAAGCCGGTCAAATCCGAACAGATCGGCGGGCACCACATGCATACGGAGCCTTTTTCCGTAACGAAAGCGACACTGGAGCATCTTGCATCCTCAGAACGTATCGCAGCAGTTGGCACAACCTCCCTGCGTACATTGGAAAGCCTCTACTGGCTGGGCATCAGGCTGAAGTTTCTTCATGATACTTCTTTCGAGTTGGGACAATGGGATGCTTATGAGTTGGACTCGCAGTACGGTAAAACAGGCTTCTCCGAAAGCTGTCGCTGGCTCATTCAATGGATGGAACAAAAAAGTATTGAAGAAATTCATTGCCGGACGGGCATCATTATCGTTCCCGGCTATACCTGCAGAACTGCATCCGCGCTGATCACCAATTTTCACCAGCCGCAGTCCACGCTCCTGTTGCTTGTAGCTGCGTTTGCCGGGAAAGACTGGAAGAAGATCTACAACCACGCGCTGGAGCATGATTACCGTTTCCTGAGTTATGGTGACAGCAGTTTGCTCTGGAAGGCAGGGGACAACAAGAACCCGTCAGGATGAAGCAAGGGGGAATTCTATTGTGAAGCAGCTTCCCTTTCCTAATGTGCTTTCCGCCCGGATATTCCCGTTGTGCGCTTCCACAACGGTCTTTACATAGCTCAGCCCGAGGCCAAATCCCTTTACGTTGTGAATGTTTCCGGTATGCGCGCGGTAGAATTTTTCAAAAATGCGCTTTACGGTTTCCCTTGTCATCCCGATCCCATTGTCCTCGATCTTCAGGATGAATTTCTTTGCCGTAGATGCTGTTGTCAGTGAAATGCGCGGCGGCACATTTTCCCTCGAATATTTTACGGCATTATCCATCAGGTTTGTAACAAGATTGGAGATATGCACTTCATCGCCTTCGATCACGTCATTGTCGGCGGACAGGTTCGTCTCGAGGCTTCCCTGCTTTTCCTGCAGGCGCAGGATGAAATTATCCGTAACATCATTGATGATCTGGTGCACGTGAAGGTGCTTCAGGTTGAGCTGTACCTCCTGCCGATCCATCAGCGCTGATTTGAGAATGGTTTCCACCTGGCGGTTCATGCGCTGGTTTTCCTCCTTGATGATGCTGCTGAAATAAACCAGCTTCTCCGCATCGCGCTGTACCTTCTCATTGCGGATGGCATCCACTGCCAGTGATATGGTTGCAATAGGCGTCTTGAACTCGTGCGTCATGTTGTTGATGAAGTCATTTTTAATTTCACTCATCTTCTTCTGGCGCAGCATGGTATTTACGGTAAGATAAAATGCAGCAAATATGATCAGCGTGAACAGTGTGGCAATTGCAAAACGGGGCCGCATTGTCCTATAAACAATGTCTGATATGTTCGGAACCACCACCGTGAGAAACTCTTCAGCGGAAAGATTTTCGGCAGGCGAACCCGTCTGCGGAATGATGGCGTGCGTCCAGCTGTAATTGTTCACGTCTTCGTACCACTCCCTGAACTGCCCCGAGGAGCGTTCCAGCTGGCTGATCTCATCGTTTTTATACGTGATAATGCCGAACTGGAAAGGAATATCTGCAATGCGCTCTTTTTCAAAATGATCATGGATCCTGTCGTACAATTCCTGGGAAGTGAACCGCTGGCTGATGCTGTAAGTGCGTGGTATATCCAGCACAAAATCGTCGGTGACGCCGGGCGTGTTCCCCATGCCCGTCACGGCAGAGACACTTTTCAGCTGGGCGAGTTCTTCCGCTACCTTTTTTGTCAGGTTGTTGATCTTGTCTGCCACACCATCCTTCTTCAGTTCCACCATGTTCTTCAGCCACGATATCTGGATATAGATGATGCCCACCAGGGAGAT
>DASUVB010000259.1:0-6192 GCA_036373835.1 Flavisolibacter sp.
CAGTTGTGGCGCGTCGTCGCCCCCGAAGAAAATCGTTTGTCCATCCTCCTTGATCCAGAATACCTGGTGGTGTCTGGAATGCGCACCGGTGTGCCGGTACGTGATATACCCGTCGATGTTACCTTCAGGCTCTTTCAGGAGCTCAACCTGTGGCGATGCGCGCAGCACCTCCAGCTCTTCAGTGATGAAAGATGGCGAGCCGGTTGCGAAAGCCTCGCTCAGCTCCGCTTCCTGCAGGTGATACGTAGCATTAGGGAAGCTCATCCAGTGGTGATCGGGACCGAATGTGGCGCCGCCAGCGTGGTCCTTGTGAAGATGCGTCAACAGCACCCTGGTGACGGCCGACGGTTCGATCCCCGCCGCACGCAGGTTCCTGTGGATCTGCAGCACGCCATCCTGTTCAAAACCCAGCCCGGTGTCCAGCAGCAGGATATCCTTACGGGTAATAACGGCAAAAGGCTGCACTTCAACGAGCAGGCTTCCGCGCGGACGCTCATGAAGTTCGTGCTGTTCTTCGTCGAATGGCACGAACATCTTGGTTCGGTCAATGGTGAAAGTTCCTTCTGAAAGCGGGATGATCTTCATATCTAAGTGAATGCAAAAGTAATTCCCCGGCTTATCGCAATACCATCTGGCGGTCCGCGTCGAGCCGGATGAGGATGAACAGCAGGATAGTGAAGGTCAGCAGGGCCGTTCCGCCATAGCTGATAAAGGGCAGCGGGATACCGATCACCGGCGCCAGGCCAATGGTCATGCAAATATTGATCAGGATGTGGAAGAATAAAACGGACACTACGCCATATGCATAGCACCTGCTGAATACGCTGCGCTGCCGCTCCGCAACGGCAACGATCCGGAATAATAAAACGAGGTAAATGATCAGCACAAGCGTTGTGCCCAGGAAACCAAAACCTTCCCCGATGGTGCAGAAAATAAAATCAGTACGCTGTTCCGGAACAAATTCGTAACGCGTCTGCGTCCCTTTCAACAGGCCCCGTCCCAGCACACCACCTGAGCCGATGGCGATCTTTGACTGGCGTACATTGTAGTCGTCCGTTTTACCGGCACCTCCCGGCAGTTCTTCCTGGGTGCGCTGGCCCGGCTTCATATATTCAACCGGCACATCCTTACCGATAGTGCTGAAGATGCGCTCCACCTGGTACGACTGGAACACGTTCTTGAACAGGAACGGCACTCCGAAACGCTGTATGCCCACGCAGATAACCCAGATGAGTATTACAGCCGGTATCAGCCTGCGTGTTCGCCGCGATTGTCGCCAAAGGATGAACGCGAGCAGCGCCGCGATGGCTGTAATAATGATAGCCAGCAGGTTTTTTTCCACGAGCAGCGTGGCGACGACGAGAACGCCCAGTGAAAAGCCCACGACCAGCACTGTAGCGGGAAGACCTTCCCTGTACATCACGATGAAGAAAGAAAAGTACACGAGCGCCAGCCCCGTTTCTTTCTGCATAATGCTGAGGACAGCCGGTGCCAGCGCAATGGCAGCGGCAATGAAATGGGACTTCGTCCTTGAGAAATCAAGATTGGGCAGCGACAGGTATTTTGCGAGGGCCAGGCACACACACACCTTGCAGAATTCAGCAGGCTGGAACTGGAAGCCGCCGAACCTGATGATTGATTCAGTGCCCTTCACCTTGGCGCCAAAAGGAAATACCAGCAAAAGCAATACGATACCGAGCGCATACCAGAGGTTTGCTGTTGCCGTGAAAAACTTACTGTCGGTTAGCAGGATGAAAATGCCCAGTACCGCCGCAATGGCAAAATAATACAGCTGCTTGCTGTAATCAGTTCGAAAGTTGAAGAAGCTGGAAATGACGGGATCGCCCTCGCGGTAGGTCGCGCCGAAGATCGCAATGATCCCTATCGCCACGAGTAACAGATATAACCATATAAGGCTTGCATCAATTCCTTTGGATATGACAGCCTGATTCCTGCTCCGACTCATTATACAGCGCCTCTTTTAAATAGTTGATCGTTCTTCCTGGGATCATCCGCATCGAAGCGGTGAATCCATGCGTGCCTTCTTGGTTTTTGCTGCGGCGGGATGACAGGTGAAGCTCCCTTACGCAGGTATTTCCTGATGTAACTGCTGTCCTTTGTCAGGTTGAAATAGAAATACGCGCGAACCGAATCCTCCTTGAACTGTACGCGCGGCAGCCATGAAGGCATCAGGTTCGACCCCGAGATATAAATGGAATCCTGCACACTCTTGGCCTGCAGCGTATCGTTCAGGTATTTTTCCATCATCAGCCGCGCAATGGGTCCTGCCCATGTGGAACCGAAACCGGCATTCTCCACGATCACCGCGACCGCGATCTTTGGATCCTCACGAGGTGCAAAGCATACAAACAGCGAATGGTCCTGCAACTGGATCACTTTCCCATCAAGGAACATCTTGTTTTCAGCAGTTCCCGTCTTCGCGCATACATTGATCCCGGGGATCGTAGCTACGCGCGCCGTCCCGATCTCAACAACATCCTGCATACCGCTGATGATCGCTTCGAACGCGGTATCAGAAATATGCGTCAGCACATCGTGGCGAACCCTGAATTTATTGAGGATGGTATCGGCAGGTGTTTCACCCGCAATGTCCTTCACGAAATGCGGGGTGTAATAATAACCCTTGTTGGCAATGATGCACATCGCATTCGCCAGCTGCAGCGGCGTGGCGGTCATCTTGTCCTGGCCGATCCCGAGCGTCAGGTTCGTGCAGGAATTCCACACGTTCCTGTATTCCTTGTTGTATACGGATGAATCCGGAATGTTTCCTTTGTCCTCGCCCGGCAGGTCAATACCCGTTCTGACACCCAGGCTGAAAATATTCTGGTATTCCTTCCACTTCTGGTAGCCATTTTTAGTACTTCCGAACTTCGGGTGGTCAACGGACAGCCTGTAAATATGCGAGAAGTACGAGTTGCACGAGTTGGCGATGGCGATCCTGAGGTTCCGCGCGTGTCCGGGGTTCTTGTGGGTACAGGCCGGCTTGCCATGCCCGCAACCATAGTACCGCCCTGCACAGCCAAGGCCGAATGAAGGTGTGATGACGCCCTCATCCAGTGCCACCAGGCCCCCGATCGGCTTGAAAGTCGACCCCGGCGGGTACTGTCCTTTTATGGCCCTGTTCAGCAAAGGACGCGATACGTCCAGCACGAACTTGCTGTATGTCTTCCGGAAATTCGACCCCGTAATATCGTTCGGATCGAAGGTGGGCCCGGAGACCATGGCTATAATACCTCCCGTTTTCGGGTCAATCGCAACCGCAGCACCTACCTTGTTTGCCATCAGCTTCTCTGCAAGCTTCTGCACGTCCGCGTCCACGTACGTGTGGAGGGCGCGACCCGCAATGGGTGACACATCCATCTTTCCTTTTTCATACGACCCTACGATCCTGTTCTTGTTGTCCTTGATCAGGTACTGGACACCGCGCTGCCCCATCAGTATTTTTTCATAGGTGGCTTCAAGCCCGCTGCGGCCCACGTAGTCCCCCGACTGGTAAAAGCCGTTGGAGCGGGCAATGATCGCAGAATCCACTTCGCCGATATAACCCATGAAATGCGCGCCGACATGGAACGGGTACTGGCGGATCGGGCGCTCCTGCAGGAAGAAACCGTTCCCGAGTCGCCACATGTTTTCCTCCAGCCTCGCAGTTTTATCCTGTGTAAGGAGACTTTCAAAGGCAGTAGGCCGGTAACGGCCGTTCTTCAGGATGGCATTCAGCACGCGCGTTCTGAACTCGTCCTCGTTGATCTCGAGCAGCATGCATAAATAGGCCGTATCCACATTCTTCATCTCTGAAGGGGTGACCATGAGATCGTACAGCAGCGTATTCGTGACCAGCGGTCTTCCTTCCCGGTCGAAAACGACGCCACGTGCCGGGTACACCGTTTTGCGAAGCACCGCGTTATCCTCAGCCATCAACCGGTATTTTCCCGACAGTACCTGCAGGTTGAACAGCTGGATCAGGATCACGAGGAACGCGACAATGAAGATCAGGCGGATAATATAACTTCTGGATTGGTTAAACACAGTATAATCTTGCAGAAATGATCAGGCAAATGATATGCAAATTTTTTGAAACTGAGTGCAATATTCAAAATCACAACCGGAAACCTTGACATTTTTTTAAAAGGTCACGCGGCATTGGTCCTGAAACGCACTTTCCGGGGGAATAACAGCTCCACGGTAATGATGAGGAGCATGCTGATCCCGGTGGTTGCAAATATTTTGATCACCATGTCCAGGAACGCGCCAAACTGCAGCCATTGCAGCAATACCATATAGCTATGGTGCAGGAAGGTCAGGAAAAAGGCATAGATCATATAAGGCGCAAAGCCCATGGCCCTCGGCGACGGCTCGCGGTAATTGAATTCCGTGGTATCCTTTGGAATCAGCACCGAAATGACAAACGGACGGGCATAGGCGATCAGCACGCAGGCTGCGGCGTGGAGCCCGGGCGAATGGGTGAAATAATCCAGGGTCAGCCCCGTGACAAAACCGGTTATCAGCAGGCCGAGCCGGCTTACCGAAAATGGCAACCACAGGATGAACAGGAAATAGATGTAGGGAACTATGAAACGGTGCAGGTGCGGGACCTTGTTCAGCACATATACCTGGACCACGATGAACAGGATGAGGCGGATGATATTTTTCAGGAGGTCGCTCAACGTCCGGGTCTTTTCTGTTGTTCAATCTTTTTTTCCGTATCCGCTTCCAGTTGCACCTGTTCGTCGCGGTGCAGGTTCTCCACGACGAACACCTGCTGCACATTGGTGAAGTTTACGGCTGTTCGGACCTTCAGCAGGTAAAATCCAGTTGATGGATCGGTACCAAGACCCGCAACCCTCCCGATGATCTTCCGGGGCGGGTAGTTATAACTGTGCTGGCTGGTGACTACCGTGTCGCCGACCTTCACCTGTACATTTTTTGGAATGCCTTTCATATACAGGAACCGCGGGTCCCTGCCATCCCAGGTGATATTTCCCGATTCCCCTGTTTTTTTGAGAGATGCGCTGACGGAATTCTGCACATGCAGCAGGCTCATCACCTGACTGAAGTTCGGGCTGACATTTACGACCACGCCGAGAACCGTGCCATCTGAATTCAGTACCGCCATATTATCCTTTACACCCTGGCTGGCGCCCCTGTCGAGCTGCATGTAATTCTTTTCAAAATTTACGGTGTTGTATACTACTTTGGCGGGCATCCATGAATAACGGCGCACGCCCCGGACCGTATCGATCATCATAGTGTCCGTTACCAATTGCCGGCTGGTATCCGGAAAGATAAAATTGGACCGGAGCAGGTTGAGAAGCGAATCATTCATCTTGTGGACGCGCCTGTTCTCCTCCCCCTGGTTGAAGTAATCGTCGATCTTGTCTACCTGCTTGTTGACGTTCCCGGTGACTTCGCTGGCTACGCCAAGAAAAGTCACGCGGTGGTGCCTGTTGAATTTGAACAGCATCCACAAGGCAAAAAATTGCAGCACCAGGAAGGCAAGTAAAGTAAAATGCTGACGGATGAAAAGAAATATGTTGCGCATGGGGGTTCACAGGCCTCAGCCCTGGGGCTATCGCATTACAAAGGGATACCGGTCATAGTTTTTAAGTGCCAGCCCTGTGCCGCGCACAACGCTTTTCAGCGGGTCGTCGGCCACATGCACCGGGAGCTTGATCTTCTGGCTAAGCCGCTTGTCAAGGCCCTTCAGCAGCGCACCGCCACCGGTAAGGTACAGGCCACGACGGTAAATGTCCGCCGCAAGTTCAGGTGGCGTCTGCTCCAGCGCCTTCAGGATGGCTTCCTCTATTTTAAAGATGGATTTATCAAGCGCTTCCGCGATCTCCTGGTAGCTGACCATGATCTGCTTGGGGATACCCGTGACCAGGTCACGCCCGTTCACAGGGATATCGTCCGGGGGATTATCAAGGTCCTTCATCGCAGCCCCGATCTGGATCTTGATCTGCTCGGCCGTGCGTTCCCCGATCAGCAGGCTGTGGTACCGACGCAGCGCTTCCATAATATCGGCAGTAAACTCGTCCCCGGCGATCCGGATCGACTGGTCACAGACAATACCTGCCAGGGCGATAACCGTAATGCCGGTGGTTCCGCCACCAATATCGATGATCATATTACCGACAGGTTCCTCCACGTCAATGCCAATACCCAGGGCGGCTG
>DASUVB010000260.1:0-2485 GCA_036373835.1 Flavisolibacter sp.
CCCGCTTTCAAAGGTGTTATCGAATGGCAGACAGACAACGGCCCGGTGGCGCTGGGGATGTTGCAGCAGCTGATCGAAAACCATGGCGATGGCCACAGCTATATGCTGGAACGTATCAGCAACTTTATCGAACGCGTGCTGGCACGAAATCATACGCAACTCGACCCGTACTTCAGGAAAGGAACGCTGTTGCGGCCGGTGGGATTCGACGAGCTCCCGGATGACCTGCAGGTGCTGCTGGGCAACCGGGCGGCAGAGCAGGCGCGCCTGCTGGGTCTCAGAACGGCGGAAATGCACCTCGCGATGACATCAGCAAATACCAGTGAATTCCGTCCCGAGGAGATGTCCCTGCATTACCAGCGTTCGCTGTTTTCTTCGATGCAGTCAGTGACGCGGGAAGCTTACCAGGCACTTGAGAAAAGTATGAATGACTGGCCGCCGGAGGTGAAGCAGGAAGCCGCCACGATCGCCTACAAAAAGAATGACATCCTCGAGATCCTGAAGCGTATCTACAGTAAAAAATTTGATGCTGTCAAGATCAGGACGCATGGCGTTTACCTGTTGAAAAAAATACTGGTGACCGGGAATGACCTGGTGATACAGGACTTTAACGGCAACCCGCTGCGCACCTTCAGCGAAAGGCGCATCAAGCGGTCCCCGCTGCGTGACATTGCAGAAATGATCGCATCGTTTTATTACACGGCATATGAAGGGTTCCTGACAAACAACCAGATCTCGAAGGAGGAAATGGTGCGGTTGCTGGCCTTTGCGGACCAATGGGCACACTACATGTGCGGCTTCTTCATCAGGGCATACCTGGAAAAGATCGGTGAAACCAGCCTGCTTCCAAAGGACCACAACGACCTCGAGGTCCTGCTGCAGTCCTACCTGCTGGAACGTGCGATCAAGCAACTCAATGTGGATGTCCGAACGAAGTCACCGTGGGTAATCGTTTCCATACGCCTGATACGTTCGATCATTGATGCGTAATCAGGTGCGGCTGGAAGCTATGTGACCCGGCGCTTCTGCCGGTCGCTTTGTAGTAATGAAATTGCGCAGGAACGGGAAAACCTCGCGCTGTGTCATGATGGTATATTGCGCTGCCGTGTTGCCGCGGCCCACACGGATAGTATAGCCTTTATCGCGCAGGGAACGGAACATATCCTCATCCGTGGTATCGTCACCGATGCACAGGATGAAGTCAGGCTGCAGGTTGGCAAGTATGCTGGTAGCAGTTGCTCCTTTATCGACGCCGACAGTACGCACTTCCAGCACGCGGTTACCATCGACCACCTGCAACGGGGTATTGGCCGTCAGCTGCAGCAGGTTGTTGCGAAGTTCGCGGGAACGTGTAAAGCCGAGCTCCTGAGGCGTGTTGCGGTAATGCCACGCGAGCGTACTTTTCTTTTCTTCGATGAACGAGCCCGCGCACCTGTCCACGAACATCTGCATCATGGGCCTGATCTGCTCCTTCCATTCATTCGATATAGTGACCATCTCCTTCCAGTCCTCGTTTTTGTATTTCACCAGGGCCCCGTGCTCGGCAACAAGTATCATCGGCAGGTGGCCCAGCCAGGTACCCAGGGTCTGGGGATCGCGCCCGCTGATGATGATGATCTCGTTCGACCTGTCAGCACAAAGCTGCGACAGCAGGTGCAGCAGCTCTATGCTTGGTGCTGCCAGGGACGGAAGCTTCTGGTATGGTGCCAGTGTTCCATCATAGTCCAGGAGAATGCAGCGCTTCCCAGCCTGCAGAAATTCGGTACGCATCTGGTGGATCATGGCCGGGTTCAGGACATTGACGCGCAGTGCTTCCTGTTCCTTTTTTATATCGATCAGCGTACTGAGAAAATCATTGATCCATTTTTGCACATCATACGTCGCCAGCCTGCGCTGCATATAGGATAACCTGGAACGCTGCTCCACCAGCGGCATCATCAGCGCCTGGTGTATTGCATCCGACACCTCGTTGATATCGGTAGGATTGACGAGGATGGCTTCGCTTAGCTCGCTGGCTGCACCGGTCAGTTCACTGAGCACCAGCACGCCTTTATCAATGCAGCTGGCAATATATTCCTTGGATACCAGGTTCATTCCATCACGCAGCGGTGTGATCAGCGCCACGTCTGCAACCTGGTATAACGCGCACAGCTCCTCGAAATCCAGGTGATTATAACGATAGATCACCGGCTGCCAGTGCAGCGATGAAAATTTTCCATTGATGGTGCTGACCTTCTCCTCGATCATCCGTTTCCTGTCGCTGTATGCCTGGATCAGGTCACGCGAAGGCACAACGTTGAGAATAAAAACAACGTTTTCGTGCCATTCGGGGTGTGTCGAGAGGAACTCCTCGTAGCCATCCAGCCGGTAATTCAATCCCTTGGTGTAATCAAGCCGGTCCACGGAAAAGATCATCTTCTGGTCGAAGAATTTTTCCTCCAGGCTCGTTGCAATGCCGGCTACGACGTCGTCTGTGATCGCTTCA
>DASUVB010000261.1:0-5725 GCA_036373835.1 Flavisolibacter sp.
TTGGTCTCACTGGCGCCCACGTTGAAGTAGGCCAGGCCGCCGTTGCCGGTAGATGATTCCGATTGCACCTTGAAACCTTTGAACAGCGTTTTGAAAAGTGAATCGTCGTAGAAGCCGCCATTTGCGGTTTTGGCAGTATCAAATGCCGTTATCCTTTCGCCCAGCGAATTGGGGAGCGGGATGCGCAGCACGTTTACAAGCTTCGTCGTGTCCCGTCTCCTGATATGGGAGATGGTATCGTTGAGCTGGCTGATCGTGAATGTTTTTGTACCCAGGACTGCGCCGGTTGTTGGGAAGGACGCCTGGCGCGTGCCGCTGTAATAGTAATTGCTGTCGGCGAACCCGCTGCCGGGGGCAATTTCATGCACGCTCACGGTCTGCATGCTGTTAGTGTCACCGTACGGGCTTGTATACGCCAGCGAAAGGATAACGGAATCCACCCAGACAGAGTCTTTGTTGATGAAAGGATAGACGCCATTGAATGCGGGACCCTGGCTGACATTAAAATAGATATCGGCGAAGGTCTGGCCGAAAACAGGGTCATTTATATGGCCGAGTGCAAACTGGTCACCGATAATTGCCCTGGTACTGTCGTCAAACAGGAGGTTATCGGTCTCGGACGCCAGCGCCACCTCAAATGTGCGAATATTGTCAACCACCGGGATCACGTCCCCACCAAGATCAGTCGCCTCATTTATTTTTTTGCAGAAAGAGAAACCAAGAAGAAAAAGAAATGCAACGGGAAAGAGCAGTCTGTAGCTTTTCACAAATTCAGTTTGAGCAGTTTATTTACTTGTTGGCAAGTTCGCTATACAGTTGTAAATAGTCTGTTAAATCAGACTCCGCATTGTATGGCAGCGTTTTCTTCCCGCGCACTTTGGAGAACTCTTCTACAAGTTTTTTGTCGGTCTTGTCGGCACCGAAAGTGATCGCGTCGGCGTACGTGGCACCACCGCGGAACATGGCGACGTTGTTGGCATCCTTGTAAGGTTCCAGGTCTTTTTCCTTGAGGGAAGGATGGATCAGTGCCTTCTGTGTGAAATCGCTTCCCAGCTTTTCCTTGAAAGTGGTCTGGCCGATCGTATACACTACTTTGCTGTGCGAAAACACCGGTTCCTTTTTGTAAACTGTTTTCAGGTACAGGGGAATCAGGCCGGTCATCCATCCGCTGCAATGGATCACATCGGGGGGCCATCCGAACTTCTTAACGGTTTCCAGCGCGCCCTTACAGAAGAACACTGCGCGCAAACCGTTATCGTCAAACCATTTTTCGCTGTCGTCTGTAAATATGTGCTTGCGTTTGAACAGGTCTTCATTATCGAGAAAATATACCTGGAGGCGGGCATTAGGCAGCGAGGCCACCTTTATCTGCAAAGGGAAATCTTCATTGTCGACCGATACATTGATGCCGGACAGCCGGACTACTTCGTGGAGCCGGTGGCGGCGCTCGTTGATTGCGCCAAATCGGGGCATGATGCAACGTACTTCGAAACCGTTTTCATTGGATTTGATTGCCAGCTTATTGACAATTTCAGAGAATTCAGTAAGTTCCAGATAGGGTGACATCTCATTGGCAATGAATAAAATTCTTTTCTTTGCTGACATTGTTACCGTTTTAAACTCGGAGAAAAACTAAAGTTTGCAAAGGTAATTATTTATTGCCAAACACAGCAGCCATCGTTATTCCATTGCCATTATGATCATATTTAAAAGGGCCTCTGAAATCACGGATTACCTGAGCCGGCTTTCTGAAGAAGACACGCCTGTTGGCTTTGTTCCTACCATGGGCGCATTGCATGAAGGCCACCTGTCACTACTCGATGCATCCCGCAAACAGAACAGCGTGACCGTCTGCAGCATCTTCATTAATCCGTCACAATTCAACAACCCGGAGGATTTCAGGCTGTACCCCGTTACAGTGGAAAAGGATATAGAGATGCTGATTGCGCATGGCTGCGACGTGCTGTTTCTCCCGCCGGTCGAAGAGATCTATCCCCCGGGATATGTAGCGCCTGCCTATGACCTTGGTGCGATGGAACACGTGCTCGAAGGACACTATCGCCCAGGCCATTTCCAGGGTGTTTGCCAGGTGGTTGACCGCCTGCTTGACATTATTTCACCCGACAGGATCTATCTTGGCCAGAAGGATTTCCAGCAATGCATGGTGATCAAGAAGCTCCTGGAGCTTACCGGCAAGAATGCGCGGATACAGATCCAGATCATGCCCACGATACGCGAAGCAGATGGCCTCGCTATGAGCAGCAGGAACCTGCGGCTGAATGAAGATGAACGGCGCGTGGCTCCTGCCCTGTTCCACGAATTGTCCGTCATCCGTGCCGGGTTGCCGGGCAACTCCATCGAACAGCTGGAACATGATGCTTACAGGAACCTGGAGAACAATGGCTTTTCCGTCGATTACATTAAAGTAGTTAACGCGAATAGCCTGGCTCCGGCGCAGAACATTTCAGAGCCCCTCGTAGCGGTTGCTGCTGCATCGATCGGCGGCATCCGGCTCATCGACAACCTCATTCTGAATTAACAATCTCCTGTATTTACATCGGCTAACTTTGCATCCGCTATGACCATTTCAGTTTTAAAATCCAAGGTGCATCGCGCCGTGATTACGGAAGCGAACCTGCATTATATCGGCAGCCTTACGCTTGACGAAGACCTGATGGATGCGGCCAACCTGATCGAAAATGAAAAGGTGACTGTTGTCAATGTGAACAATGGTGAACGGCTTGATACCTACCTGATCAAAGGAAAACGCGGTTCCGGCGTTTGCTGCCTGAACGGGCCTGCAGCGCGGAAGGGAATGACAGGTGACGTGGTTGTGATTATCTCGTACTGTTCACTGCCTTTTGAAGAAGCCAGGCAATTCAAGCCCTGGATCGTCTTCCCGAAAGAAGGCAACCGGCTGTAACCCAGCCGCCAACCATGTCCTGCGTCCTTGTTCTCTCTCCCATTGTTCGTTATCTTCGGCCGAATGAGCAAGCCGGTAAAAACCATTCTTCAGTACACATTTTTCCTGGGGCTTGGCATCGTTTTCGTGTGGCTTTCCGTCAAAAATATTAAAGAGGAACAGTGGCTTCAGATCAAGGATGCGATCCGCCGCGCACGCCACTGGCTGATCGTTCCTGCATTCATCCTGCTGTTGCTTTCACATTACAGCCGCGCATTGAGATGGAAGATACTAATGGAACCGCTGGGCTACCGACCCAGCAACTTCAACACCTTTGCCGCGGTAATGATCGGTTACCTGGTGAACGCCGGGGTGCCACGTCTTGGCGAGGTGGTAAAATGCACCCTGCTTGCCAAATATGAGAACGTGCGTGCCGACAGGCTGGTCGGGACGATCGTAATGGAACGCGCCGTGGACATCGTGTCACTGGCGAGTGTTTTTCTCATCACGCTGGTCTTCCAGGGCGGCATTATCGGCGAGCATGTGGCCGCGGGCTTTTCGGACTTTTTCCATGACCGTTCGGGTGAAACATCCGTCCGGAAGATCGTCATCGTGCTGGCATCCATTATCGGTGCCATTACCCTGTTGTACGTGATCCTGAAAAAGTTCGGGCATATTGATGCTGTGGCCAGGGTCAGGGAGGTATTGCGGGGCATCCTGCATGGCCTGAACAGCATCCGGCTTGTGAAGCACAAGGGCCTCTTCCTGGTTCACAGTCTTTTTATCTGGATTTTATATCTCGCCAGCACCACGCTTGGCGTTATTGCACTCCGCGAAACTGCTCACCTGGGCATTGGCGGTGGTCTCACCACGCTGGCCGTTGGCAGCGTGGGCATGGTGCTCACACCCGGGGGTATTGGCGCCTATCCATTGCTGGTAGCAAAAATGATGGGATGGTACGGCGTGGATCCTGACACCATCGGCAACGCGTTGGGATGGCTACTTTGGTCCGTGCAGACGCTGATCGTGCTGTTTGGTGGTGTCATCTGTTTTGCCCTGTTCTCATTTTTCAACAAGAAAAAACAACAACTTGAAAATACCACCGGTTGAAAGCAAGATTTTTTCGCTGAGCGCGCTGGCAGAAAAAGCGGCTGCCTGGAAAGCGGAAGGCCGTACCATCGCCTTTACCAACGGCTGCTTTGACATTTTGCATGCGGGGCATATTTTCTCACTGTCCCAGGCTGCGGCCGAAGGCGATGTGCTGGTAGTTGCGGTGAACGCCGATGCATCGATCCAGGGGCTCAAAGGACCTGGCCGACCAGTGAACCAGGAACAGTCGCGGGCCCTGGTGATCGCCTCGTTATGCATGGTCGATGCCGTGGTGATATTTTCCGAGCCAACGCCATTGCAGGTCATTGTTGCCGTCCGGCCCGATGTGCTGGTAAAAGGCGGCGATTACACCCCGGAGCAGATAGCCGGATCAAAAGAAGTTATTGGCTGGGGTGGCCGTGTTGTTATCAACCCGGTAATTAAAGGATTCTCCACTACGTCCATCATCAACCGCATTACGGGCGGGAACCCCTAGCATGGATGTTGCGTATATTTATGGCTGACAGGAAAATATAGCATGGCGAACGAGAAACGAAAGATCATTCCACGGGACATCAGCTGGTTATCATTCAACGCCCGGGTACTCCAGGAGGCAGCGGACCTGAGTGTTCCTGTACGGGAGCGGATCCGCTTCCTGGGTATTTTTTCCAACAACCTTGACGAGTTTTTCCGCGTGCGCGTGGCGACCCTGAAAAGAATGATCCAGTATGGGGCCAAGGCGAAAATGCACATGGAAAGCAACCCGGAAAAGATCCTGGAGCAAATTCAGATAACGGTTCTGAACCAGCAGAGCGAGTTCAACCGCATCTGGGAAAACATCCTGCAGGAGATGAATGAACAGAAGATCTTCCTGGTCACCGAAAACGACCTGAACCCCGAGCAGCAGGACTTTGTGCGGAATTTCTACGAAGAAGAAGTCAGTGCGAACCTGATACCGCTGATGATCGAAAGCATACCCGAACTCCCGTTCCTGCGCGACAAGTCCATCTACCTGGGCGTGGTGATGTCCATGAAGGAAAGCGCGCTGAAAAGAATGTACTCCATTATCGAGGTGCCGACACGCGTTATGAGCCGTTTTGTGCTGCTGCCGTCACCCGACAATGAGCATCACATCATCCTGCTGGAGGACGTGATCCGGTTCAATCTCCCCGAGATCTTCAGCTATTTCGGTTATGACCAGTATCACTCCGGTGTGTTTAAGCTGACAAGAGATGCAGAAATTGACATCGACAACGATATCTCCACCACCCTTATCCAGAAAATAGAAAAAGGATTAAAGAACAGGCGAAAGGGAAAGCCGGTGCGGTTTATTTATGATAAGGAGATGGACCCGGGCCTGCTCGAATTCCTGATCCGGAAATTCAACCTGACGAAGCGCGATAATATTATCCCCGGCGGCAGGATCCATAATTTCCGGGAGTTCATGGACTTTCCCAAAGAGGTATTCAATGGACAAAGTATTACGCGGAAGCCCTTTGATCACCCGGACGTTTACAGCGAAAAGCGGGTTACGGACGTTGTACTGCGTAAAGATGTCCTGCTGCATTTTCCTTACCATGCTTTCAATCCTGTAATTGATTTGCTGCGTGAAGCAGCCATTGATCCGGACGTTACCTCTATTAAAGTGACGTGCTATCGACTGGCACGGCAGTCGAAGATCATCAATGCGCTGATCAACGCCGTGCGCAACGGGAAGCAGGTCACGGTAATGCT
>DASUVB010000262.1:0-2331 GCA_036373835.1 Flavisolibacter sp.
AAAGCGATCAAACTTACCAACATAGCGGGTGCTTACTGGAAGGGCGATGAACGCAACAAGCAGCTGACCCGCATTTACGGTGTCACATTCCCGGCGCAAAAGCA
The DNA here is from genome assembly GCA_036373835.1 of Flavisolibacter sp. Taxonomy (GTDB): domain Bacteria; phylum Bacteroidota; class Bacteroidia; order Chitinophagales; family Chitinophagaceae; genus Flavisolibacter. Next base: position 105 of record DASUVB010000262.1, read on the forward strand.
ACTGGATGAATACCTGCAGATGCTGGAAGAAGCCCGCAGGCGGGATCACCGGAAGCTGGGCAAGGAACTCGGCATCTTCACTATGGACGATGATGTGGGTCCCGGCCTTCCCCTGTGGATGCCCAACGGCACCGTCATCATTGAAGAACTGGAAAAGCTGGCAAAGGAGACCGAAACGGCGGCGGGCTACAAAAGGGTGGTGACGCCTCATATTGCCAAGGAAAGCATGTACCTGACCAGCGGGCACCTCCCATATTACCAGGACAGCATGTACCCCCCAATGGAGCTGGAGGGTGTGAAATATTACCTGAAGGCCATGAACTGCCCGCACCACCACAAGATCTTCGGAGCGGAGCAGCGGAGCTACAAAGACCTCCCGCTTCGCCTGGCAGAATATGGCACCTGCTACCGCTACGAACAAAGCGGCGAGCTGTTTGGCTTGATGCGTGTGCGCTGCCTGCACATGAACGATGCGCATATCTACTGCACCCGCGAACAGTTTGCGGAAGAGTTCCGAGCGGTGAATGACATGTACATCAAGTATTTTAAGATTTTCGGCATCGACAAATACGTGATGCGGCTGTCGCTGCATTCACCCGACAAGCTGGGGCAGAAGTACATTGACGAGCCCGAGCTGTGGCTGGAAACCGAGGCCATGGTTCGGCGGGTGATGACAGATGCCAACATTCCCTTCGTGGAAGTGCCGGACGAGGGCGCATTTTACGGTCCCAAGATCGACGTGCAGATCTGGAGTGCGATCGGTCGCGAGTTCACGCTGGCCACCAACCAGGTTGATTTTGCGCAGGGCAGGCGCTTCAAACTGGAATTCACGAACCACAACAATGAAGCGGAAACCCCGCTGATCATCCACCGGGCCCCGCTGGGAACACATGAACGTTTTATTGGATTCCTGCTGGAGCACTACGCGGGCAAATTTCCCACATGGCTGGCCCCGCTGCAGGTGAAGATTCTGCCCATCAGCGACAAATTCATGGACTATGCAAAATCTGTTCTGGAGAAATTAAAAAAAGCAGATATTCGTGCCGGGATCGATGACAGGAATGAAAAGATCGGCAAGAAGATCCGCGATACGGAGCTGATGAAGGTGCCGTACATGCTGGTGGTCGGGGAGAAGGAAATGAACGAGAACAAGGTGGCCATCAGGAGACAGGGGAAAGGTGATGCGGGAGCGAAGCATATAGATGAATTCCTGATCGACCTCGTGGGAGAAGTTCGTGAAAGAAGGGCAGAGTAATTGCATTGTGATATCGACAGAAACCTGAATACAAAAATGTAAGCGCCACATGTTTGCTGCCTGTCGACAGCTGACCGTGGACAAAAAATTATGGCATTACCAAACAGAGGAGGATTCAGACCGGGCGGATTCAGAGGAAGATTCGCTCCACGCAGAGAAGCAGAACACCGCATTAACCACCACATCAGGGTACCCCAGGTACGGGTTGTAGGAGAAAATGTTGCTGTAGGCGTTTATCCCATTGAGCAGGCGATGAGAATGGCGCAGGAACAGGGGCTAGACCTCGTCGAGATCTCCCCGCAGGCCGACCCGCCCGTATGCAGGATCGTCGACTACAACAAGTTCCTTTACGATAAGAAAAAGAAAGAAAAAGAGATCAAGGCGAAGGCAAAGACCACCGAGATGAAGGAGATCCGGTTCACGCCGAACACCGATGATCACGACTTTGATTTCAAGTCAAAGCATGCCGAGAACTTCCTGAAAGAAGGCAACAAGGTAAAAGCTTACGTGCAGTTCAAGGGGCGCGCCATCCAGTTCAAGGACCGCGGCGAACTGTTGCTCCTGAAATTTGCAGATCGCCTCAAGGAGGTCGGGCAACTGGAAAGCATGCCGAAGCTGGAAGGCAAAAGGATGCTGGCCATCTTTACACCCCGCACCGGCAAAAAGCCAAAAGAGCCCAAGCCACAGGCATAACATCCATCCCGCCCGGCGGGATTTTTTATGAATATAGATTTTATCCGTTCGATCTGTACAAAGCTCCCCGCAGCGACGGAGGACGTGAAGTGGGACCACGACCTGGTGTTTTCGGTGGGTGGAAAAATGTTTTGTGCCGCCTCCTTGGAACTGCCGTTCACCTGTTCTTTCAAGGTTCCGGATGAACAGTTTGAAGAGATCAGCAACCGCCAGGGCTTCATTCCCGCGCCTTACCTGGCGAGAGCCCGCTGGGTACAGGTCACAAACCCCGCAGCGATG
>DASUVB010000263.1:0-2485 GCA_036373835.1 Flavisolibacter sp.
CTGAATTTTTCAAATACCACGTTACACAGCTCACTTTTCATATAGTCGCGGATGTAGGGCAATGACAACAACTTGCGGTTATCACAGTATATCGGGCTTTTCCAGCCGCTCGCCCACGTGAAAGGCTGACGGGGATTCAACCGTATTGCTTCTGCCTGGAGCAGTTTTTCCGATGTTACCAGCGCGTCTGTCATGCCGCGAAAGTAAGACGGATATGGCAGTTCACGCCATGCAGATTTGATGGTGCAGCTATTGCGCCTTTTCCTTTTGGTGTTAGTTTTGTTCATGCACGTTACGATCTACTTTGAACGCAAGCCGCTTTTTATCGTCAGCAGCCTTGACCCGGAAATGGAGGAATACCTGCACCACGAGGAAACCATTTTCATTGATGAATACAACAGCCATACGGTAAAAGCCATGCTTCATGAAATGGAACAGCCGCAGATCCTGCGGGGTGTGTTCCTGCACGAAAACGTGGAGGAGGCGCTCAGGGCCTTCAAAAAAAGATTTACGGTGATCCGGGCAGCCGGGGGACTTGTGTACAATCCAAAAAAAGAGCTGCTGTTTATCTTCAGGAGAGGCAGGTGGGACCTGCCTAAAGGCAAAATTGACCCGGGTGAAACCGCAGATACCTGTGCGCTGCGCGAGATCTCCGAGGAAACGGGCCTCGAAAATGCCTCCATTGTCAGCCCGCTGCATACCAGCTACCACACCTACCACGAAAACGGGAAATTCCTCCTGAAAGAAACTGAGTGGTTCCTGATGAAGGCGCCCGCGCAACAGGACTTTACACCGCAGGAAGACGAGGATATAGAGAAGTGCGAGTGGGTTAAGGTGGATGCGCTCCAGTCTTACCTGGATAACACACATGCTTCCATCGTTGATGTTATCCGGAAGGGACTGGAATTGTTGCCCGCGTCACGCAAATAGCGGTCGCGATCCTTTTTGGATCGAGCGCATCACTACTTCCGGAACGAATTGCGATACATCTCCCCCGTTACGGATCACATCACGCACGAGCGTGGAAGCTACAGATGTGTACTTGGGAAGACAGGTAAGGAAAATCGTTTCGATCTGCTCGTCAAGGCTGCGGTTCATATCCGCGATCGCCTTTTCATATTCAAAGTCGTTAACATAGCGGATCCCCCGAATGATGTAGGTGGCGTGAACGCGCCTGCAGCAATCCACGGTCAGACCTTCATAGATCACCGACTCGATCCGCGGTTCGTTCTTAAAAATTTCATCCAGCCACTGCACACGCTGTTCCGCAGCGAACATGGGTTGCTTGTTGGCATTGATGCCAATGCCGATATACACCTTATCGAAAAGGTCCACGGACCTCTCAATGATATCGATGTGCCCGAATGTCACGGGATCAAAGGTTCCAGGAAACAACGCAATTTTCATGTATCGTTAAGTTAGGACGAATTTCTTTCTCCGGCCAGTAAATACAATGCCGCCATACGGACTGCCACGCCATTTTCAACCTGCTGCAGGATGATCGACTGGTCGCTGTCGGCCACATCGCTGTCCAGTTCCACACCACGGTTGATGGGTCCCGGGTGCATGATGGTAATCCTTCGCGACAACCCGTCGAGGATGCGCCGGTTGATACCATACACCAGGCTGTATTCACGCAGCGATGAAAACAGGACCTGGTTTTGCCGCTCCAGCTGAATGCGCAGGACATTCGCCACATCGCACCATTCCAGTGCCTTCTGCAGGTCATACTCCACCTCCACGTCGAAAGCTTCCCGGATGTATTTCGGGATGAGGGTCGGCGGGCCGCACACCATAACCTTCGCGCCCATTTTTGTAAGCAGGTGGATATTGCTTTGCGCCACCCTGCTGTGCATGATGTCGCCAATGATGGCAACGCGCACATCCTTCAGTGTCCCGAACTTTTCCAATATCGAAAATCCATCGAGCAATGCCTGCGTAGGATGCTCATTGATGCCATCCCCGGCATTGATGATGGCGGCAGGAATATGCCTGGAAAGGAAATGCGGTGCGCCGCTGGCACTGTGCCGCATCACAACCATATCCACCTTCATCGACAGGATGTTGTTCACGGTGTCGAGCAGCGTCTCGCCTTTAGAAACGGAAGACCCGGAGGCGCTGAAATTGATGGTGTCGGCCGAAAGGCGTTTTTCTGCGAGCTCAAACGAAATGCGGGTACGCGTGGAGTTTTCGTAGAACAGGTTGACAACGGTCACATCCCGCAGTGACGGAACTTTCTTGATCGGCCGCTGTAAAACTTCCTTGAATTGCTTCGCTGTATCGAGAATGAGTGAAATGTCCCCGGGAGTAAGATCCTTTATTCCAAGCAGATGTCGGGTAGAAAGCGCCATTAAAGCGTAAAGATAAGGGGTAAGATTCATTTCCTGTTCCCGGCTGCTGCACGTCAAACCAGGATAACCTCATCGCGTTCGTCCTTCTCCTTCCACAATACCTTCACCTTCTGCGAAATGATGGAGTCAATGGA
>DASUVB010000264.1:0-4081 GCA_036373835.1 Flavisolibacter sp.
GACGGAAGCGATGAAGGACGGCAGCGATGCCGTTGCCGACTGGCCGATATTGAATGCGCTTGTAAACACCGCCGGTGGCGCCAGCTGGGTGAGTCTTCATCATGGGGGAGGCGTGGGGATGGGATTCAGCATTCACGCCGGAATGGTTATCGTTGCTGATGGAACTGAGGCTGCCGCCGCGCGCCTGTCACGTGTGCTGCGCAATGACCCGGGCCTGGGTGTGATACGCCATGCCGATGCAGGCTATGAGGAAGCAAAGGCAACTGCAGCGGAACATGACCTGTCACTTGAAAAAAGACTGGGCCGCTGATCAGGTCCTGTTTTCAGATTCAACCACTTCCTTCAGTTTCGACAGGACCATGTTCCAGTTTTCTTCTGAATGTTTCAGGGATGCTTCAGAATCAATGTTGTCCTGCTCAATGGTAAGGATCGTGTTGTCGCCTTCTTCAGTGAGTGAATACGTCACCGTATTATAGTTCTCCGGTCGGTCTTCCTTTCCTGACATGGAACTCCAGTATGTGCTCTGCAGCACTTCATTCGGCCTGATTTTTTTGATAACACCCTTATCCCTGTACCGCTGTCCCTGGTATTCGCCTTCGTAGGTGATCGGGCTGCCTTCCTTCCAGTCGCAGGTAGTATCAGTGCCAAAGAGGTAGCGTTTGATGAGCGACGGTGTGGTCAAAGCGCGCCAGACGGCTGATGCCGGTGCATGAATAGTGACAGAAGCTTCTGCCACCAGGTTTGAAGGATCCATAAGAATCTTATTTTGTAGGTCTAAATTACTAACATGCTTTTTGCGAGGATCAGTTTCTTCATCCTGGTTGCTTTAGGCTCATCAGTTCCGGCAATTGCACAAACCACTGCTTTCCCGGACTCGTTGCGAACGACCATGAAGCAGGCGGTGTCAGCCGCCGCGCGCCATGCATGGAACGGGTACATGCAATACGCCCGTGGCATGGATGACCTGCAGCCGCTTACGAAAACGGGTAAGAACTGGTACCGGCATTCATTGCTCATGACACCAGTGGACTCGTATGATACCTTCCATATGCTGGGAATGAAAAAAGAAGCGGATGAAGCAAAGCAGCTGATCATTTCGCAGCTGGACTTTGATGTCGACAACGAAGTGCAGGTGTTCGAGATCACCATCAGGCTGCTCGGCGGCCTGATCTCGGCATACGAAATGGACGGTACTCCCCGTTTCCTGCAGCTTGCTGAGGATCTTGGCAACCGGCTGCTGCCTGCGTTCCAGTCTGCCACGGGGATGCCTTATCGCTATGTACACCTGCAGTCCGGCAGGCGGCGGGACAGTCTCAATAACCCGGCGGAGATCGGAACGCTGATGCTTGAATTCGGAAGATTATCGCAACACACAGGAGATAAAAGATTTTTCAAAGCGGCAAAAAAGGCGATGATGCAGGTGTATGCACGGCGCAGCAGGATCGGTCTTGTTGGCATGCAGATCAACGTGGAAACGGGTGAATGGACCAACCGCACCAGCCAGATCGGTGCCTACATCGATTCCTATTACGAGTACCTGTTCAAAGCATGGAAAATGTTTGGCGACAGGGATTTCCTGAAGGCATGGAAGGTGCACCAGCGCGCGATATCCAGGTATCTGATTGAGAAAACGGCGAACGGCTGGTTCCTGAAACAGGCTGACATGCATTCCGGTGCACGTGGTAAAACCGTGTATGGTGCACTGGATGCTTTTTATGCGGGGCTGTGTGCCTACGCGGGTGACCGGTCTTCGGCAAAGTCCATACAGCGCGCCAATTATTATATGTGGACGCATTTCGGGATGGAACCGGAAGCGTTTGATTTTACGTCCGGCCAGGTCCTGAGCGCGTATTATATTCTTCGCCCGGAGAACATTGAAAGCTGCTTTTACCTGTATCGCACCACGGGCGATCATCAATACCTGTGGATGGGTAAGCGCATGTTCGACGACATCCTGAAGTACTGCAGGACGCCTGAAGCGTTTGCATCCATAAAAGACGTGCGGACGATGGAAAAAGCGAATTCCATGCAGAGCTTTTTTATCGCGGAGACATTGAAGTATGCATGGCTGTTGTTCGCACCCCAAACGGAAGGCGAACTTTCGCAGGTTGTTTTTAATACCGAAGCACACCCGTTCCTGTTGCGACTGAAAAATAAAAAATGATCTAATTTGCTGAAGTACAGTAATATTAAATTCTGTGAAATAAAAATGTTAACCGCTCGTTTAAACCTTGTTAATAACGTCCGGTCTATTTTTCGTACCAATAAAAACCACCACTATGCAAGTCAAAAGAATCCTGTTTGCTTCACTGGCCTTTACTTTGCTGACACTCGTTTCCTGTAAGAAAGATGATGTCAGCGAGCCCGCAGATGCGGCGCAGATGGATGTACACGCCGACGACCAGGCACAATTTTCTGCAGAAACAGATGCCGTCGCCGATGACGCCAACAAAGCCATCGAATCAAACCCCTATTTCAGCGGCAAGCTTTCAACGGTCCAGACCATATGCGACGCAACGATCGCTGTTGACACCGTGAGCAACCCAAGAACAATTACCATCACTTACCTCGGAACCAATTGTATCGGTAACCGTACCAGGACGGGTGTCGTGATCCTTTCGATGCCGGCAGGTATGCATTGGGCATCTGCGGGAGCAGCGCTGACGATCACTTATCAGAACCTGAAGATCACGCGTGTCAGCGATAACAAGAGCATTATCATTAACGGAAGCAAAACGATCACCAATGTTACCGGCGGTAAATTATTCCAGCTGCCAACCATGGGTACGATCATTCATAACATTGCCAGCAGTAATATGTCGGTGAAATTCAACGACAGCACGACAAGGAACTGGAATATTGCCCGCAAACGCACGTTCACTTATAACAATGGCATAGTCCTCACCGTAACAGGCACACACAGCGCCGGCGGTTACACGAATATCTGCGAGTGGGGTACCAACCGTTTCGGTCAGCCGTTCGTAACAGCGATAACGCAGCCAATGGTGGTGCGCCAGGATTGCAATTTCCGGCTGACGCATGGCCAGTTGACACATCATACCGGGCAGGTACATGCCGTATTGACCTACGGACTGGATGCAAGTGGCAACCCGACCGGTTGTCCCGGCACCGGCCACTACTATTTCAAGATCGTGGTTACCGGACCTAATGGGTTCACACACACCGCGATCCACCCATATCATTAATTTTAGGATGGAGACAGGAAACCGCCCCGGGGCGGTTTTTTTGTGTCTGTGAAGTAACAACTGCCGGGCCTGCTGCTGGTCTGATTTTTGGGTGTTCTACCCCGCGATTGTTGCATATGAGCAGACTATTGATTATCTCCAACAGGCTTCCCTTTACCCTGGAGAAAGTTACTGACGAGGTTGTGATACGGCAGAGCTCCGGCGGGCTGGTTTCGGCTATCAAAAGCTTTTTTGAGAAGGCAAACAGCTCCGGGGAGCGGTATACCGACAAGATCTGGATAGGTTCCATGGAGGCAGCCGAAGAAGACTGGCAGGTGGTGCTCAGGAGCGGGGCTGTTCCTCCCGATTTCGGCATCGTGCCGATTTTCCCGGAAAAGGCGATGTACGATGATTATTACAATGGTTTTTCCAACTCCACATTGTGGCCTCTTTTCCACTATTTCCCATCCCTTGTAGAGAACAAAAAAGAATATTTTGAAGCCTACCGTAGAATAAACGAGCTTTTTGCCGACAAGGTCCTGGAAATTGCGCAGCCGGGGGATGTCATCTGGGTGCACGATTACCAGCTCATGATGCTGCCCGGGTTACTGCGGAGCCGGATCCCCGACGCGTCGATCGGGTTCTTTCTGCACATCCCGTTCCCTTCGTACGAGTTATTGCGCATGATGCCTTCTACGTGGAAGCGTGCTATCCTGGAAGGTGTGCTTGGCGCAGACCTGGTGGGCTTCCATACGCATGATTACGTGCAGCATTTTATTCAGTCTGCCAAAATGATTGTCCAGGCAGAAAGCCAGTTCACTACGATCCAGTACATGGACCGCATGATCAGGGTGGACTCGTTCCCTATCGGCATCGACTACCAGAAATTCCGTGAA
>DASUVB010000265.1:0-2002 GCA_036373835.1 Flavisolibacter sp.
TTTAATTTTTCTGAGTATTGAGGAATTAGTTTGTGAAAGTGCGTGATTATAGTCTCGAGTATATTATGCGAAGACCGGTTGATGATCGGCCTGCCATCAATTTCTTTCACAGGTGTGAGTTCTCCCATGGTTCCCGTTGCAAAGACCACATCGGCGTCATAGAACTCGGTGAGGGAAAGATTTTTTTCGCTTGCCGGAATGTGGGCATCGCGGCAAATATCCAGGACAAGTCCACGCGTAATTCCATGCAGACATGCGTCGGGCTGTGGAGTAAAAACCTTTCCTTCCTTGATCATAAAGAGGTTTGCATCATTAAGTTCGGAAACAAAACCCATATGATCAAGCATTAATGCGGCATCCATCCCGGAAATATTCGCCTGGATCTTGGCCAGGATGTTGTTCAGAAGATTGTTGTGGTGGATCTTTGAATCCAGGAACTGCGGATTGTTCCTCCGTTGCGAGGTGGTGATCACGCGGATGCCTGTATGAGCGTCATAAACGAGCGACTTCCATTCCGCCAGCACGATAAGGCATGATCCGTGGGTATTGAGTCTGGGGTCCATGCCTGAGGTTACTTTTTCTCCGCGCGTCAGCGTAAGTCTGATATGTACATTGTCATCCATGCCGTTCGCGGTGAGGGTTTCAAAAATCGCTTTTTTGATCGCTGTTCTCTCCGGAATATGGCTGAAGGCCAGGGCGCGGGCCGAGGCTTCCAATCGATCCAGGTGCTTGTCGAGACAAAAGATGCCGCCCTTATAAACCCTTAATCCTTCCCATACGGCATCTCCGCCTTGTACTACGCTGTCGAATACAGATACCTTTGCCTGCTCCCGTGCTAACAGGGTTCCACCTACATGAACCTTAATGGCGTTGTTCCTGGGATTAAACTTTTGTAACATGTCGGGCGTCCTTTGATGAAGGAACGGGTATATCTGCGATCAGGTTCTTCTTCTGTTATTGGGGGCGGGGCAGCGGGGTAAGTAAAGTAAGGATTATTTTGTGTAAGGATCAAGCTTTTAGAGAAAATGGCTGCAGTTTCTCATAAAGCCTCAGGGCGTCCTCATACAGACCATTCAGGTGCCCGGGTAACGTACGGCTGGGGGCCGGCGTGGGCGCAGCAAATCCCGTTGTTCGATGAGCGCTATCGTACCAGTAAGGCGCCCAAACCCCATCATAGGGTTTAGGGCCCGCCGGCCAATGTGCCATCCGTTGCTCGTAAGCAAGTCCGCAACGCTGACACAGCAGGGAAAGAACGGCGGGTGGATCTTTGAGAAGCTCCCCGGAATCCAACACCAGGCTATCCGCACCCTCCGCTCGAAGTTGTTGAAACAGGGCATGCTGGTAGGCGATGCCGATGTCTCGCATGGTAGGGTTCGGCATGACCGCCGAGTAGCTTAGCAGGATGCGGAGCGGGTGGCGTATAAGGAAAATGTTTTTTGCCTCCGGGATCAGCGGTTGGTCCAGGGCCTCCATATGATGGGCCATGTTCTTGACAAACAAAACGGCTTTTTCGCGACGACCCGCCAGCTGTGCTCTGACCACATTTTCGTCGGCGGACAACGTCCGGAGTATTGCGTCGGCCCCTGGATGCACGACACCGCTTCTGGCAAGATATACGGCGTAAAACGGTTCGTCCACTACAGCCGTGTCGCTGCGCTGGGCAAAGGAATACATCAGAGCGGTAGATACATTCCGCGGACCCGATACCAGGTTCAGAATCATAGGCCGGAGAAGTCCTTTTTAACCACCAACAGGTACCAGTCACGCTCAATGGGAAGATAGCCGTGGTCATAGCAGTAGTAGTACTGCGACCCTTCGCGTGTGCGGTAGATGCTCGTAAAATAATTGAAGTTAAACCCGGAGGCTTTCAGTTTATCGTGGCTGACCTTGTTCTTTCCGCTCGGGTTCATGGTCATCAGGATACGTCTGTTCCGACGAAGGATGTTATTAACGTTCCTGACATAGTTGATCGCATCACTGTTCAGACGGTTGTTAAAGGCTG
>DASUVB010000266.1:0-3477 GCA_036373835.1 Flavisolibacter sp.
TCAAACTTCCGTTTTCTATACAATAATTACATTTAATGTATGGCCCGTTTTTTCATTTTTATAATCGCATGTTTTATAGCATTCACAGGATGCCGCGCACGAAAGGCGGCCGTAGCGCCGGCAACCGGAAAGCTGCCTTCCGCCATGCGCGAGTTCCGCGCAGCATGGATCGCCACTGTGGCCAACATCAACTGGCCCAGCAAGCCGGGACTCACCACCGCCGAACAGATGCAGGAAGGAACGGAGCTGCTGGATTTCCTGAAAAATCATCATTTCAATGCGGTCATCCTGCAGGTGCGGCCACAGGCAGATGCATTATATCAAAGCAGCCTGGAGCCATGGTCGTATTATCTTACCGGCACCCAGGGCCAGGCACCGGAACCATACTATGATCCATTGCTCTGGTGGATCGACGCGGCGCATGACCGCGGCCTGGAGCTGCATGTGTGGCTGAACCCGTATCGTGCGCACCATGTTGCCGGTGGCGCGATTACGGACAGCTCCATTGCAAGAAAGAAACCCGGGCTCGTGGTGCAGCTGGCGGAAGGCTACTGGTGGTTCGATCCGGCTAAAAAAGGCACGCAGGACCATTCGGCGGCCGTGGTCCGCGACCTGGTAACACGGTATGATATCGACGGGGTGCATTTCGATGACTATTTCTATCCCTATCCTTCCTACAATAAAAACGTGGACTTTCCCGACAGCAGCAGCTGGCAGGAATATGTCGGTAACGGCGGCAGGCTTTCGCGCGGCGACTGGCGCAGGGAGGCGGTGAATTCCTTTATCGAAAGGGTTTATACCGAGATCAAGGCATTAAAGCCGCATGTAAAATTCGGGCTGAGTCCATTCGGCATCTACCGGCCCGGCCATCCCGAATCCATTGAAGGTTTCGACCAGTATGACCAGTTATATGCTGATGCAAGATTGTGGCTCAACAAAGGATGGATCGATTACTTCGCGCCGCAGTTGTACTGGCCGATCAGCAGGATCCCGCAAAGCTTCCCCGTGCTGCTTGGCTGGTGGCAGCGCGAGAACACCATGAACCGCCACCTGTGGCCCGGCATCAGCACCGGCCGTGACACCAGCGCACGCAATGTGCAGGAGATCCTGAGCCAGGTGATGATCACCCGCGGAATGATCCCGGAAAGCAAGGGTGTGATCCACTGGAGCATTTCCGCAGTGCATAAGAACCCGCCGATGGCGCAGGCATTGCTGCAGGGTCCATACAGGCAACAGGCGCTGGTCCCGGCAAGTCCCTGGCTGGACGATGCTCCGCCGAAGCCGCCCGCAGCCCGCGCACGAAAGCTGGACCAGATCATTGATATCGCGTGGACGTACAAACAAAGAGAAGATGTATTCAAAACGGTCGTATACGTACAATACGGGAACCGGTGGGAATACCGGGTGCTGCCCGGCAGCGAGCACCAGCTGGCAATGCCGGCCACCTTCAGCACGGGAAACCAGTCGCTGGGCGCGACCCATGTGATCGTGACAACAGTGGATCGCACCGGGAATGAAAGCGAAAAGAAGATCATCGCAATTGAATGACCATGATGCGTTCCGCAATTATTTTCGGGGTTATGCTCTCACTGGTCGCCGGTTGTTCAGTGACGAGGAACGCGACTGCCGAAGATATCCCGGTGAACATTGTACCGCGGGCCGCCTGGCAGGCGAACGAACCGAGACCGTACAAGCAGCATGTACCGGTGCGCGTGACCATTCACCACGAAGGCACGCGGCTGGAAGTCACGGACGACGCCGCGCGGAAGATCAAAAACATCCAGGTGTGGGGCATGGGTCCCGACAGGAAATGGGCCGATATCCCGTATCATTTCCTGGTAGCGCCGGATGGAACCATCTATGAAGGAAGGAATGTCTTTACCGTCGGGGAAACCGCTACGGAATATGATCCTTCCGGCCACCTGCTGATCACATGCCTGGGGAATTATGAAGTGCAGGAAGTACAGCATCTCCTATGAAACGATCGCATCCCACCGCGACTACTCGGCGCAGACAACATGCCCGGGGAAGAACCTGTACCAGTATGTCAGCAACGGTTACATCCGGGAAGAAGTAAAAAAACTGCTGGAACCCTGATCACACATGCCCTTCAGCAAGCATGGCATCGGCCACCCGAACGAAGCCGCCGATGTTGGCACCTTTCGTATAATCGATCTCGCCGTTTTCCAGGCGGCCATACTTCATGCATTGCGTGTGTATATCGCGCATGATGATGCGCAAGCGCTCCTCCACTTCCTCGCGCTTCCACGTCATCCGCATCGAATTCTGCGACATCTCGAGGCCCGATACCGCCACGCCCCCTGCATTGGATGCCTTTCCCGGCCCGTACAATACGCCGTTCCGCTGGAACAGCGCCGCCGCCTCCGGTGTGCACGGCATATTGGCGCCCTCGGCCACCACGCGGCAGCCGTTGCGAACCAGGGTGTTCGCGTCGTCCTCATTCAGCTCGTTCTGGATAGCGCACGGCAGGGCCACATCACACGGGATGATCCACGGCTTCTCGTTCTCAAAATATTCACAGCCATACACCTCGGCGTATTCCTTGATGCGCCCGCGGTGGTGATTTTTCAGCTTCATCAGCCACTCCAGCTTGTGGGCGTCGAATCCCTTTGGATCGTAAATGAAACCGTGGCTGTCCGAAGCCGTAACAGGCACGCCACCCAGCTCGATGGTCTTTTCGATGGCGTACTGCGCTACATTGCCGCTGCCGGAGATTACTACTTTTTTGCCCTTCAGGGTTTCATCGCGTGTTCTCAGCATCTCCTCCACGAAAAACAGGAGGCCGTAGCCCGTCGCTTCCGGGCGGATCAGGCTGCCGCCGTATGAAAATCCCTTGCCGGTCATAACACCGTTGAATTCATTACGCAGCCTTTTATACTGGCCGAACAGGTAGCCGATCTCGCGGGCGCCCACGCCGATATCACCGGCAGGAATGTCCGTATCATCGCCGATGTGCTGGCACAGCTCCGTCATGAAGCTCTGGCAGAACCGCATGACCTCGTGGTCGGACTTGCCCTTGGGATCGAAATCAGACCCGCCCTTGCCACCGCCGAGCGGCAGCGTGGTCAGGGAATTTTTAAATACCTGCTCGAAAGCAAGGAACTTCAACACACTGAGGGTGACATCAGGATGAAAACGCAACCCGCCTTTGTAGGGACCGATGGCACTGTTCATTTGTACGCGGTAGCCGCGGTTCACCCGGTAGTTTCCTTCATCATCCATCCAGGGCACGCGGAAAATGATCACGCGCTCGGGCTCGATCATCCTTTCCAGGATGGCTGCTTTCTTATAGTGCGGATGATCGTCCATGAAAGGAATGATATGCTGGGCCACTTCATAAACTGCCTGGAAAAACTCGGGCTGGTGGGGATTTTTTCGCTCCACCATCTGCATAAACTTTTCAAGGGCGGAGGTTTTTGTCGCAATCATAAGCAAAAATTGACCGTGAAGAAATCA
>DASUVB010000267.1:0-10819 GCA_036373835.1 Flavisolibacter sp.
AATCAGCAACCAGCTTCCAAATCTTTATTCCTTCTCCTGGAACTTCGGGAACGGCCTGATTTCTAACGGAACACAACCGTTCGACAGTGCTATGTATACATCATCAGGCAACTATGATGTGCAGCTGATCGCCACCGATGCTTATGGTTGCAGCGATACCATAATGAAGCCTTCCTATATCCGCATAAATGGGCCCATTGCGGGTTTTGAAGCGCTCAACCCACGCGGTTGCAAGGGCATGACGGTAACGTTTACCGACACATCGCAAACAGATGGACTGAACCCTGTGACCACACGCACGTGGGATTTTGGTGATGGCACCTCGCAAACAGTAAGCGGCCCTTCCGTGCAACATGCCTACCAGGATACAGGGACATTTTCTGTCCGGCTCATTGTTACGGACGCAGCGGGCTGCACTGACAGCATTTTGATGCAGGACCTGGTCAGGATAACGCAACTGAAAGTCAAATTCATTTCAGATTCACTTTCCTGCCCCGGGAGCACTGTCCGGTTCTATAACCACACGCAGGGTGATATGCAACAGGCGACATGGACCTTCGGTGATGCCTCTGCTCCATCGAATGATATTCACCCCATACATTCTTACACAGCACCCGGTCTTTATACGGTGAAGCTTGCGGTTTCCGATGCGAACGGCTGCACGGATTCCAGCGTGAAGACGAACTATATCCATGTTGACAACCCGGTAGCGAAATTCACCATGTCAGACTCGTTTGCCCTGTGCACGCCGTTCCATGTTGTCTTTTCCAATACTTCCGATTTTTATATTGCGAGCTATTGGGACATGGATGTTCCAGGAGGCACTTCAACGGTGACCAGTCCCCAGCACTATTTTACTGATCCGGGCGTGTACCAGGTGCAGCTTACGGTGCTGGCCCCGGGCGGCTGTCTGGATTCCACGGTAAGAACAGTCACCGTATATGATATTTCAAACTTTGATTTCAGCTACACGCCCCTGGGAGGGTGCAAGCCGCTAAACGTTGACCTCACCACGAACATGCCGGGGCCTGTGCGCTACCTGTGGGACCTGAGCGACGGGAACATGTACGATACCACTGCGGGTGCGATCTCGCACGTGTATGACTTTTACGGCACGTTCGTTCCAAAGCTGATGCTGACAGATGCCACGGGATGCATTGTGCCTTTTGAAGGCAATGATACGATCAGGATCATTGGCGCCGATGCGCTTTTTGGAGCAGACCAGCAGCTTTTCTGCGACGCAGGCACCGTTAGCTTCACAGACTCCACCACGTACAACGATTCGCTGGTTCAGTACTCCTGGACTTTTGGGGATGGTAATACATCGCAGGCGGCGAATCCTACGCACACTTATGCGTCACCAGGTTTATACACGGTGGCACTTGCCGTGCGGACGGAAAATAATTGTACGGATACTTTCGAAGTACAGCAAATGATCAAGGTCGTGGCAAGCCCTGACATTGCAATCGGCGGTGATGACGAGATCTGTGTCCGTGAATCGATCGCCCATACGGGAGAATTCCTGGCCACGGATACCTCGCAGGTGCAGTGGCAATGGGTACTTGCGGACGGTTCCCAGTCCCCGCTTCAGGATGCTCCAACTTTCCAGTATACCAAGGCCGGTACCTACCAGGTGCAACTGGTGGCCGTGAACAGTACCGGATGTACTGATACAGCCTGGAGAACGATAACGGTACACGACCTGCCGTTTGCAACCATGCCGGGTGCGATCACGATCCAAAGCGGCTTCCCGCAACAATTGCCCGTGACGTATTCACCGGGAACGCTTTCCTTCAACTGGTCGCCGTCCACAGGGCTGAACTGCACCGAATGCCCGCAGCCGGTCGCCGGTCCCAGGTTCAATACGCTGTATACCGTTTCCTTCGCCGACAGCAACGGGTGCACCAACAGTGCGCGCATCCAGGTGATCACACTCTGCAAGAATGCAAATGTTTTCCTGCCGAATACATTCACACCGAATGGCGATGGAACCAATGATATTTTCTATGTGCGAGGAAAAGGACTCGAGCGCGTGAAGTCGCTGCGCGTATTCAACCGTTGGGGTGAAATCATTTTCGAACAGAACAACCTGCCCGTGAACGATCCTTCCTATGGCTGGAATGGGAACGCGGGCGGCAGGCCGGCATCGCCGGATGTGTATGTGTACCAGGCAGAGGTATTCTGTGAAAACAACCAGGTGATCCGGCTCGAAGGAAATGTCGCGCTAATACGATAGTTATGAAAAAGAAATTATTGATTGCGGGTTTATTGCTGTTCGCCATCGTGGACCGCGCCTGCGCACAGGATATTCACTTCTCGCAATTCTTCGAGGCGCCGCTGCTTCGCAACCCTTCGCTGTCAGGTCTGTTCACCGGTGACATCCGTGTACAGGCAGTCTACCGCGACCAGTGGACCAGTGTCACCAATGCCTATAAGACCGGTTCGCTCAACGCGGAATACAAACTGCCTGTAGGGAAAAGCAATGATTTTATCACAGCCGGGTTGCAGGCCTTATACGATCGCGCGGGAACAGTTTCGTGGGTGTCTGCCCACATTTTGCCTTCGGTGAATTACCATAAGTCGCTGAGCAATGAAAGGAACCGTTACCTGTCGCTCGGGTTCATGGGTGGTTTTGTGCAACGCCGGTTCGACCGCAGTAAAATGACTACGAACAGCATGTACGACGGGCAGGGTGATGGCGAAAATTTTATCAACCCGCAATACAGTTACGCCGATGCAGCGGTGGGCATGAGCTACAATATGCAATTGAATGCCAATGCAGACAACAATATGTTCGTTGGACTGGGCTACCACCACTTCACCAGGCCAAAGAATACTTTTTACAGGAATGCAACCGGTGAACTTGACCCGAAGTGGGTGGCATCGGCCGGGATCCGGTTCTCCGTAACACCGGCCAGCTACATTACTATTCAATCCGATTATTCCATGCAGGGAGAATACCGCGAAGCGATCGGCGGTGCCATGTACGGCATTAAACTCGGCGACTACCTGGATAAGCCGCAGTATACCCTTCACGGTGGTGCGTTCCTGCGGTGGAACGATGCCTTCATTCCCGTGATGAAGGTAGACTACCACCCGTTCTCGGTTTCCCTGAGTTATGATGTCAATATCTCGAAACTCAAAACCTCCAGCCATGGGCGTGGAGGATTTGAATTAAGCATCTCCTATATCGGTTTTACCGACCGGAACAATTCAACGCTTAACGCGGTAAACTGCCCGCGTTTCTGAGTTCAGGATCTTCCGGAATGCTTTCCGGTTCTTCGTCGTCGGCACCATTGGTCCAACGGAACACGTAAGCGGCCAGGACACCTCCGGCGACCGGGGCAACGAAGAACAGCCACAGCTGGTTCCAGCATATGGATTTATGGATCGCGAGTCCTACACCAACCGCCGGGTTGAACACCCCACCCGAATACTGGCCAAAGGCCATTGCCATTGCGAGGACGGTACCGGCAATAGCCAGCCCGTAGAAACTGTTGCCGGCCGTACCCTTTGCGGTTGCCACATTCAGCACCACGAAAGCCAGCAGGAACGTACTGATCAGCTCGGCTGCAAATGCCCTGCCTGTCATTTCGTCCAGCGGCGTACAGTCAGCCACAACACCTTGTTTTTCAAAGACATAATAAACCAGCACGGCTGCAAGGGCGGCCCCCAGGAACTGGGCGATAAAATAACCCGGAAGCTCAGCAGTAGTGATCTTTTTACGGATGAGCATGGCTACGGTTACCGCCGGGTTGTAATGGGCCCCTGAGATATGCCCGCCGGCATAAATCACGACCATCAGGGCGAGCGAGGCACCAATGGCACCTCCGAACAGGGCACCTGCCACCAGGAAGAAAGTTCCGATAAATTCCACCGTATTTTTTTTCATAAGCTTAGTTTGACCGCTGCAAGTTATTCGTTTTGACATCAAATCCGTAGCAGCGGGGATACTTTACAGCAGGCTGATCTTAACATAGCGCTTTGCAAAATCAGGTTTTTCCCGGCCATACAGAGGGCATTTGGTACGATAGATGCAACAAATAAGTAAAGGGTGGAAACCCGCCGGAATAAGGGAAAACTACGAGTGCACAACGAGTAGTTTTGACAAATTATTGCCATTTTCGGGCAGGCGCTTTGCATTCTTTTTAAAATAAACTATTATTGTAGGGCATTTAAATCGCAGTATTTGAAGAAATTTTTACTTATAGTATCCATTATTCTGTTAACAACCGTTCACTCCGAAGCTCAGACAAACACAGAGCGGGGTGCACAGGCCGGGACTATTCTGCGTTCCTATCCCAACCCGGCTACAACCTCCATCACATTTGACTTCCAGCGCTCGTTCGAGAAAGGGTATTCAATCCAGGTTTACAACCTGCTTGGTAAGAAGATGGTGGAGAATGCCAATGTTAACGACCGCACGACCATCGACCTTTCCGCATTCACAAGGGGTGTGTACATCTACCAGCTCCGTGACAAAACAGGAAGGATCATAGAGTCGGGCAAGTTCCAGGTTTCCAAATAAATTTCTGAGAGTGATTTCAGCTGGCCTGGGCCAGGGTATTCGTCGTGCTATTGCACTTCGACCACCAGGAATTTGAGATACTGGGTATTTTCCATATTCCAGATGATCGGGTGATCCTGCGACTGTGTCTGGAAGGTGACCTGCCGGATCTTCCTGCGCGCATCCTTTGCCGCCATATCGATGATCTGCAGGAATAATTCGGGCGAAACAAGACTGGTGCAGGAAGAAGTGACCAGGAAACCGCCCGGCCGGACCAGCTTCATACCCCGGAGATTGATCTCTTTATACCCTGTAATAGCCTTTTGAATATTTGCCCTGCTCTTGGTGAACGCGGGCGGGTCGAGCATCACAACATCATACTGTCTTCCTTCCTTACCCCATTGCTTCAGCACGTCGAAGGCATTGGCCACCTCGAAGCGCACCACTTTTTCCAGGCCGTTCAGCGCGGCATTGCGTTTCGCCTGTTGCACTGCGTTTTCGGAAATATCCAGTCCCAGTACTGACTTCGCGCCATAGGAACCGGCATGAATTTCAAAAGTTCCAGTGTAAGTAAAGGCACCCAGCACTTCGGCATCCTTCACAATATGCCGGATAGCTCGCCTGTTATCCTGCTGGTCCAGGAAATATCCGGTCTTTTGCCCGTTCTCAATATCCACGTGGAATTTCAGGCCGTTCTCATTGATGATGATGCCGGTTTCAAACGGTGCGGAAAGAAATCCCTTTTGCAGGGGCAGACCTTCCAGTTCCCGCACCGGAACGTCGTTGCGCTCATAAATGCCTTTTGGTGAAAATACCTCCTGCAAGGCTTTAACAATGGCAGGCTTCCATACATCAATGCCGAGCGCCAGCGTCTGGATGACAAAATAATCGTTGAATTTGTCGATGATCAGTTGCGGCAGGCCATCGGCTTCACCGAAAACCAGGCGGCAATTCTCGGTATAGCCGAGCCGCTGGCGGTATTTCCAGCACTGGCGGATCTTATCGAGGAAGAACTGCTCATTGACCTCCCGGTTCCTGTCCTGGGTCAGGATGCGGACAATGATCTGCGACCGCTGGTTGAAATAGCCCCTGCCGGCGAATTTACCATCTGAAAAAAATACATCCACCACGTCACCCGCCACCGGATCACCTTCAACCCGTTCCACTTCGTTGGCGAAAATCCAGGGATGTCCCGATGCAATTCTTGCAGCGATCTTCCTTTTGAGATGCACTTTTTTCATGGGGGTGCAAACTAATCAATTATGCCAAGACCTGCGGCAGCGCGGCTTCAACACTGTATTCCAGACATTTTGTCCCCTTCTTTTGCGTTGGCAGTATTCTTGACAGCACTACATTTGCAAACAATTTCAACATCATGAAGAAGAATGAAGCGAATGGGAATGGTCAGCCTGCAGATAAGGAGCTGAACGACATGCTGAGTATCAATACCGATGAAAATATCAGCGGCGACCAGCACCTGAACGAACCGGTGTCGGAAGATCCCGAGGTGGAGAAACTGCAGGCCCAGGTGCGTGAGCTGAATGACCGGTACCTGCGCCAGGTGGCCGAGTTCGACAACTATCGGCGGCGGACCAGCAGGGAGCGGATGGAATTGATCCAGACGGCAGGCAAGGATGTGATCACGGAGCTCCTGGACGTGCTGGATGACAGCGAGCGCGCAGAGAAACAACTCGAATCAACCGATGATATCGGGCAGATCCGCGAAGGCGTGCAACTGGTTTTTTCGAAGCTGCGCAATGTCCTCGCCGGAAAAGGACTCCGTCCCATGGATGCGGTAAATAAGGATTTCAACCCTGACCTGCACGAGGCCATTACGGAAATTGACGCCGGTGACGAGATGAAAGGCAAGGTGGTTGCCGAAGTACAGAAAGGATATTACCTGAACGACAAGATCATCCGTTACGCAAAAGTGGTGGTAGGAAAATAGCAGGCTCCATTATGGCAAAAAGAGATTATTACGAAATACTGGGCATCAGCAAGGGCGCTTCCGCCGACGAGGTCAAGAAGGCGTACCGCAAGGTAGCCATGCAGTATCACCCCGACCGCAATCCCGGCGACAAGTCCGCTGAAGAAAAATTCAAGGAAGCCGCTGAGGCCTACGAGATCCTCAGCGACCAGGACAAGCGCGCGCAGTATGACCGCTTCGGGCATGCAGGTGTGAGCAACGGCCGCGGCGGGCACCCGGGCGGCATGAACATGGATGACATCTTCAGCCAGTTCGGCGACATCTTTGGCGAAGACATTTTCGGGAGCTTCTTTGGAGGTGGCGGACGTGCAGCCGGCGGTCAGCGCAGGGCACGCGGTACCCGCGGCAGCAACCTGCGGATCAAATTGAAACTGACCTACGAGGAAATCGCCAAAGGCGTTACAAAAAATATAAAGGTTAAGAAATATGTCCCGTGTTCCGTGTGCAGCGGCAGCGGTGCCAAGGACAAGGGAAGCATCCAGAACTGCGGTACCTGCGGCGGAAGCGGCCAGGTGCGCAAGGTGACCAATACCTTCCTGGGGCAGATGCAGACGGTCACTACGTGTCCCTCGTGCAACGGAGAAGGAACCACCATCACCGCCAAGTGTGGCAACTGCCGTGGTGAGGGTCGCGTGTACGGGGAAGAAACCGTGACGATCGACATCCCGGCCGGTGTTCAGGAAGGCATGCAGCTCAATATCAGTGGCAGGGGCAATGCCGGCGAACGCGGTGGCATGGCCGGTGACCTCATCATCCTCATTGAAGAAGAGGCCAACAAGGACCTGCAGCGCGACGGGCTGAACGTGGTGTATGACCTCCACATTTCATTTACCGATGCCGTGTTCGGATCGCAGGTGGAGGTGCCGACGATCGACGGCCGCGCCAAGATCAAGATACCGCCGGGCACACAAAGCGGCAGGATCTTCCGGCTGAAAGGAAAAGGCTTCCCGGCCGTGAACAGCTATGAAAAGGGCGACCAGCTGGTGCATGTAAATATCTGGACGCCGCAGAATGTTTCCGCGGAAGAACGCAGCATGCTTGAAAAGCTCAGTCATTCGCCGAACTTCAAGCCCAACCCGGACAAGAACCAGAAGTCATTCTTTGAAAAAGTGCGTGAAATGTTTTCGTGACGCAGCCAAAAACCTTTTTACCCATTTACTTTGTCCGTCACCTGGTAGATCTCGCGGATATTTCGTCCCAGTCCATCATAGTCAAGCCCGTAGCCGACGACGAATTTGTTGGGAATACTGAACCCGGTGTAATGGATCTCCAGCGGAAACTGTGTTGCATCAGGCTTGTGCAGCAGCACCGCGATCTTCAGTGACTTTGGCTGCTGGTGCTGCAGCTTCGGAAGGAACTCATACAGGGTTTTACCGGTATCAACGATATCTTCCACGATCACCACTTCACGCCCGAACAGGTCCTGGTCAAGGCCGATAGCCGTGACGACATTGCCGCTCGATTTCATCCCCTTGTAAGAAGCCATTTTGATGAAGCAGATCTCTGCTTCGATCGTAAGGTGGCGGAACAGGTCGGCCGCAAAAATGAAAGAGCCGTTGAGGATGGGAATGAACAAGGGCTTTTTGCCTTCGTAGTCGCGGTTGATGGCGTCCGCCATCTCCTTTACTTTTTGCTGGATCGTTTCTTCGGAAAGATAAGTGTCGAAATACTTGTCGTGCAGTTTGATGGGTGCCATTAGCCTTTTTTAAGAATCCGCAGCTGCTGTCCGGTTTTCAGGTCTGTGGTTTTTAATCCATTCCAGTTCATCAGTTCATCTATCGTAACAGCATACTTTTTTGCAATGGCATAGAGCGTTTCCTTACTCTGGACCGTGTGGTACAATGCCGCCGGTTCAACTTCCTCCACCACAGCAGGTGTGGCCGTTACCGCCGGCCGGGTTCCGGCCAGGGCAGGCTTCACGGGTGCCTGGTGCTGCAGGTACAGCTTCTCACCCGTCGCAGGACGCATGCCGGGTTCCAGCAGGTTCAGCTCCAGCAGTGCTTCCAGTCGGATGCCTTCAGCCTGCGCAATATCGTGCAGGGTTTCTCCAGCAACAACGGTATGGAATTCACTGGAGCCCGTTTTACGCTTCCGCTGCAGGAACAGCAGCTGGTCACGGTCAGCAATATCCGCTTCCGGTATTTCATTGAAGTCGAAAAGCCGCTTCAGCGAAACATTGTTCTCATCTGCAATTTTCAGGAAACTCGTTCCCTTCGTGATCACCACAACTTTGGTTTCGTTGATGGTGAATACTCCTGATGGGTAGGACGCCATCGACACGGCCGGCTGCACATGAGCGTCATTTGAAGACTCGGTCTGCAGCGTGGACGTGTTACTGATCCAGCGGGCATCACTGCCCCTGGTGGCGCGGTGCTCCCGGGCAAGCAGCGTATACTCCTGTAAGTTGTAGTCCCGGATCAGCTTAATGAGTATCTGGGGGTATTTGGGATTCGTAGCATAGCCGGCCTTTTTCAGTCCATATGCCCACGCTTCATAATCCGTAGGATCGAGGCGGAACAGGAAGGCATAGTGCGCCCGGTGCTTCAGGAAATCCGAATGGTCGCGGTACGACTGTATTGGATCATCATATTTCCGGAAACATTCGCCGCGTGCGTCATCATCGTGGGAAACGGAAGCACCTTTCCAGTCGCTTTTGCACTTGATCCCAAAATGATTGTTGGAAGCGAGAACCAATTTGCTGGTGCCTGCCCCGGTTTCGTGAATGCCCTGCGCCAGCGTGATGGACGCCGGCACACCGGTGCGTAATTCTTCCTCGATGGCAATATCCTTATAGGTTTCGATGTAATTGCGGATGGTCTGCGAAGACTGCGCAAAGATGAGACTGCCCGGGAGGACAGAAAATGCCAGCAGTAAAAGATGTAGTTTTTTCATTGGATGTATGTTAGTCGTGCAGCTTCCGGATCACATACAGACCATCCCTGACAGGCAACATCAGCTTTTCAACGTCTGTTCTCTGCAACACATAGTCATTAAATTCCTGGATGGCCCTGGCATTCTTCCCACTTATTTTTTCCTGCAGCACCTGGCCATGAAAGAGCACATTATCCGCTAAAATAAAACCCTTTGCCCGCAAACGGGAAAAAACGAGGTTAAAATAATTGATATACTGCTCCTTGTCGGCATCGATAAAAACCAGGTCCCAGGTTTCATCCAGTTGACCGATGATTTCGGCCGCGTCACCGATATGGAGCGTGATTTTTTTATGATTTTCAGAGCGCTGGAAATAGCCATTGGCGACGGCCGCATCGTCCTCCCGTACTTCCAGCGTATGCAACATCCCGTCTTCCTCGAGTCCCTTTGCGAGGCACAGGGCGCTGTAGCCGGTAAAGGTGCCGATCTCCAGGATGCGGCGGGGGCTGATCATATGGCTGATCATCTCCAGCAGCCTGCCCTGCAAATGGCCACTGAGCATGTGCGATTTGGGATGATGGCCGTAGGTGAAGTCAGCCACCTCTTTGAGCAACCGGTCCTCCGGGCTGGTATACCGTTCCGAATATTGCTGCGCCAGTGGATTTACAAGGTCCATCAATAGGGATTTGCCGTTTGCTCACTGGGCGTATGAGCCCGGAACGAGACCAGGTACAACCCGATAAATGTCAGCAGCCCGTTGATGATCAGCAACTCAAGCCCGATCTCAAAGCTTCCGAATATGTCTTTCTGGAATTTGTCGATCAGGAAGCAAACCAGGGGCGCGGTGATGGCGATGACCGGTACAAAGCGGTCGTGGATCTGCCGGCGGGTAAGCAGGCCAAAGGCAAACAAACCAAGAAGCGGTCCATAGGTATAGCCCGCAATCTTCAGGATAACGCCGATCATACTCGGGCTGTTCACCCATTTGAAGATCATGACGAATAAGAGGAACACAACAGCAAAAACAAGGTGCACGGTTTTACGTGTACGCTGCTGCTGCTTTTCATCAAGGTCTTCGCGTCGTTTCAGTCCCAGCAGGTCAATACAGAAGGAAGATGTCAGCGCCGTGATCGCCCCGTCGGCGCTTGGAAAGAGCGCGGAGATCAGTGCAAGGATAAAGATGATAGAGATCACCGCGGGAACGCCTTCCTGCAACGCGATGGAAGGGAACAGCTTGTCGCCGGTTGCATCGATGCCGGTCTGCGAAGCGTAGAGGTACAGAATTCCTCCAAGGAACAGGAACAGGAAGTTCACGATCACCAAGATCACCGAAAACGTGATCATGTTCTTTTGCGAGTCTTTCAGCGTTCGTACGCTGATGTTCTTCTGCATCATCTCCTGGTCCATACCGGTCATTGTTACCGTAATGAATGCACCCGCCAGTATCTGTTTCA
>DASUVB010000268.1:0-2442 GCA_036373835.1 Flavisolibacter sp.
AATTCGACAATTCGGCAATGTTACAATTGTGCGGCGCAGCAATTCTCCATTCTCAATTCTCCATTCTCAATTCTCCATTCTCAATTCTCCATTCTCAATTTTCCCTACATTTGCCCCGCAACAGGTTCCCGGGATCCGGGATGAAAAGGGAAGCCGGTGTAAGTCCGGCGCTATCCCCGTAGCTGTAATCCATCCGACTTGTGCGGACTCCAGGCATGATGCCACTGTTCTCCGGAACGGGAAGGCGCCTGGGGAAGGAGAGCCAGAAGACCTGCCTGGTGCACAAACATTCATGCTTTCGGGCGAAAAGCAGAGGTGATAAGACCGCACATTATCTCTCTCATTCCGGAAGCAGTCACAAAAAAACACAACATGAAAAAGTTTTTTTTGGTGGCTGCGATCATCATCAGCAGTCACATCCAGGCACAGCAGGACACCACCCAACTGGAACAGGTAACCGTAACCGCGGGCAAGTTTTCAACAAAGACCACGGAGACCGGCAAGCTGGTCACCATCATTACGCGCGATCAAATTGAAAAAGCAGGCAGCCGGGACCTGGCACAGGTGATCACCGAGCTGGGTGGCGTTTACATTAACGGGTACTCCGGTAATCCGGGCAAGGAAAAAAATATTTACCTCCGCGGCGCGCTGCCGGCGCATACGCTGGTGACGATCGACGGGATACCAGTCTTCGACGCATCGGGCATTGGCGGAAATTTCGACATCAGGAATATTTCCGTAGATAATGTGGAGCGCATCGAGATCCTGAGGGGCAGCCAGGGAACCCTGTATGGCACCGACGCCATAGCGGGCGTTGTCAACATTATCACGAAGAAAACAACGGCAAAAACATTTGCGCTTACCGGTACAGCGCACTACGGCAGCTTCAACACATGGCGGGCTGCCACCACGGTGAGCGGGAACAGCAAAATGCTCGATTATTCAGCAGGATTTGCACATTTCAGCACGGATGGTTTTTCGGAAGCCGCAAGGCCGGGCGGCGTGATGCAGGAGTTTGACAAAGACGGCTACACGCAAAACAGTTTCCAGTTCCAGTCGGGCATACGCCCGCTCAACGGGCTGCAGTTGCGGCCGTACTTCCGCTACGCACGGCACAAAGCTTCGCTCGATATCGACGGCTTTGTAGACGAAGACGACTATACCAGCGACGTAAAGAACCTGCAGGCCGGGCTGCGCAATTCCTATGCTGCCGGGCAAACGATGTTCCACCTGAACTACCAGTACCAGTACACGGAGCGCAGCTACCTGAATGATTCCACGGGCTCACAGAACGGGTACTATATTTTCAGCAGCGCGGTATACGATGCCCGGGAACATTTCATGGAAGGCTATGCCGTTCATTCCTTCCGCAAGGTGAAGCTGACCGCAGGAATTGACCACCGGTTTTCTTCAACGGGTTTTGAATCAACAGAGAAAAATATCTTCAGCCCGGCACTCATTTCTGCTTCGCAGGGGCACGACAGCATCCGGCAGCGCCAGACCAGCGGGTATGCCGCTGTGAACCTTACTGCAGGGGATTTTCGTGCCGAAGGTGGTGCACGACTGAACCATCACTCTGAATACGGGAACAACATCGCATGGAACGTGAACCCGTCGTGGATGATTGGTAACGCGTTAAAAGTCTTCATTAACTACTCCACCGGCTATAAGACGCCGAACCTGTACCAGCTGTTTTCCGCATACGGCAACCGGGAACTGCAACCTGAGTCTTCCCGTAACGTAGAGGCAGGCGTACAGTATTTTTCAAGGGACCGCAAAAACAGCATTGCAGCGGCGGTATTCTCAAGGCGCGTGAAAGATGTCATCACCTTTTTTTATGACCAGGCGACATTCCGCTCTTTCTACATCAACCAGGACCGCCAGAAAGACCGTGGCTTTGAGCTGGAAGGAAGCTGGCAGCCCATTTCACGTTTGCAACTAAAAGCACGCTATGATTACGTGGACGGCGAGGTCACCACGAAGGTGAACGGGAAAGACACCACCTACTTCAACCTGCTGCGCCGCCCGAAAAGCCTGTTCACGTTCTCCGCTTCCGCGCAGGTAACCCCGTCCCTGCTGGTCAGTGCCAACCTGGTGGCAGCCGGTAAGATCACGGACCTGGATTTTTCTACGTTCCCGTTCACCGAGGTAAGCATCGGCGGGTACCAGCTGGTGAACGTTTATGTTGAATACGCGCTGCTAAAGAACAAGCTGAAACTGTTTGCCGATTGCCGCAACCTGCTGGACCAGTCGTACCAGGATGTGTATGGCTACAATACCGCGGGACGAAATGTGTACGGAGGGATCAAAGTCAGCCTTTGATACAGTCAATTTGAAAATGTGAGAATTTGAAAATTTGAAAATTGAACTGATGCTGGGCCATAAAATGTTCATTTAAATTGTCAGGAATTTTTTTTGCTGCAGTCGCTGCCGGGGGAAGGC
>DASUVB010000269.1:0-8203 GCA_036373835.1 Flavisolibacter sp.
GTTCGGCGCCAATAATCCCGTAGCGGGGAGCGACGGCCAGCTGTTCGTGTTCTTTATCATGGTGGTGGCTGCCGCTGAAGTGAGTGTAGGACTTGCCATTATCGTCATGCTATTCAGGAATACGCATTCGGTGGATGTGAACTTTTTGAACAGATTAAAACACTAACGGCCTGCTGCTGATATGAAAAATTTAATTCTGCTGATCCCTGTTCTGCCCTTTATCGGCTTCCTGCTGAATGGACTGGGCCGTAAAGTGATGTCGAAGGGAATGATAAGCCTTGTCGGCTGCGGTACGGTCCTGGCATCGTTCATCATTTCCCTGGTGATCTTTTTCAATAAGGACTATTCTGCTACCGCATACCATTATTTCGATTTTATCAACGTTGGGTCGCTCCGGATCCCGTTTGCGTTCCAGGTCGACCAGCTGACCACCATTTTCCTGCTGATCATTACAGGCGTTGGCTTCCTGATCCACGTGTACTCAACTGCCTACATGCACGAGGAAAAGCGGGAACATTTCGGGAGGTATTTTTCATACCTCAACCTGTTCGTATTCTCGATGCTGCTCCTGGTGATGGGATCGAATTACGTGATCATGTTCATTGGATGGGAAGGCGTGGGATTATGTTCCTACCTGCTGATCGGCTACTGGTTCCGCAATATTGACTTTACAAAGGCGGCGAAGAAAGCCTTCGTGATGAACCGCATCGGTGACCTCGGGTTCCTGCTCGCTGTTTTCTGGCTGATCCAGCAGTTTGGAACGGTGTCGTTCCACGAGCTGTTTAACCCGGCCGATGGAAAGGTGGCCGCATTGTCTGCACAGAACACCGTTCCCATTATCGGGATCACATTATTGCTTTTCCTCGGTGCCACCGGCAAGAGCGCGCAGATCCCGCTGTACACCTGGCTGCCGGATGCCATGGCGGGTCCAACGCCGGTGTCGGCGCTGATCCATGCCGCAACCATGGTCACCGCAGGTATCTACATGATCGCGCGCAGCAATGTGCTGTACAACCTGGCACCATTGACCATGGGCATCATTGCCGTGGTGGGCGCCGCGACGGCACTGCTGGCCGCCACCATTGCATTGCGGCAAAATGATATTAAAAAGGTATTGGCCTATTCCACTGTCAGCCAGCTCGGGTACATGTTCCTGGCGCTGGGCTGTGGCGCGTACGTGGCAGCTGTATTCCACGTGATGACCCACGCGTTCTTCAAGGCGCTGCTCTTCCTTGGCTCCGGCTCGGTGATCCATGCTGTCAGCGGTCAGCAGGACATACGCATGATGGGAGGCCTGAAGAAAAAGCTGCCGGTAACGTCATTTACATTCCTGGTAGGTTGTCTCGCCATCGCGGGCATTCCGCCCCTGTCGGGCTTTTTCTCCAAGGATTCCATCCTGCTGGCAGCTTACCAGCACGACATTTTCCTGTACGTGGTTGGCGTGCTCACCGCGGGGCTTACCGCGTTCTATATGTTCCGGCTGTATCATGTCACGTTCGGGGGCAGCTTCCGCGGCAGCGATGAGCAGCGGCAGCATATTCATGAAAGCCCGGCTGCGATGACAATCCCGCTCATCGTCCTTGCGGTCCTTTCCATCGTCGGGGGCTTCGTGGGTGTGCCGGAACTGTTCAAGGGTGGAGATCGCATCAGCGCATACCTGTCACCGGTAGTATCAACGCTGCAGGTTCACGTGGACCATGCTACTGAGTATTTGCTGATGGGGGTCGCGACAGCCATCGCCATCATTGCCATCGTATTTGCCTGGATGCGATACCGCCGGTATCGCGACGAACAGCCTACGGCCATGGCGCGCCTCTTTGAGAACCGCTGGTACGTGGATGAACTGTACAATACCATTATTACAAGGCCCCTGAACAAGTTAGGTGTCTTTGCAGGAAATATT
Organism: Flavisolibacter sp.; assembly: GCA_036373835.1. Taxonomy (GTDB): domain Bacteria; phylum Bacteroidota; class Bacteroidia; order Chitinophagales; family Chitinophagaceae; genus Flavisolibacter. The sequence continues at coordinate 1,904 of DASUVB010000269.1, forward strand.
ATTGAAAGGCTGACCATTGATGCACTGGTGAACGGCGTCGGCCGGCTGGTGCAGTATGGCGGACGGCAGATGCGCTGGATGCAGAGCGGGCAGGTGGGAAGCTATGTGCTGCTGATGGTGATCAGCATGGTGCTGTTCTTTGTGCTGCAGTTCTTCCTGAGAAAATAACTTTTGAGTGGCGGGACATCCCGCCGTAAATGAACTGATATGATTGTTTTACTGATTTTCCTGCTGCCGCTGATCGGAGGACTGGCCGCCTTCTTCCTGAAGGATGACCGGACCGTGCGCACCTGGTCCCTGCTGGTGTCCGTGGCAGCCCTGGCCCTGGCGATCGCGGGGATCACATCCGCATCCACGGACCAGCTCACATTTTCCGCATCGTGGATGGGTAGCCTCGGCAGCTCTTTTTCAATGAAGCTGGACGGGCTGTCCGGGATCCTCACCCTGCTCACCGCGGTGGCATATCCCATTATTTTTCTTGCGACGTGGAAGAGCAGCTACCGCAGGCCGAATAATTTCTTTGGACTGATGCTGCTGACACAGGCGGGCCTCATGGGCGTTTTCACCGCAACCGATGCGCTTCTGTTCTATTTCTTCTGGGAACTTGCGCTGATCCCCGTGTATTTCCTTTGTTCGGGTTGGGGTGGCGAGCGTCGCATCCAGGTGACCTTCAAATTTTTTATTTACACGTTCACCGCGTCCGTGGTCATGCTCATCGGGTTGTTGTACCTGTATTTCCAGACACCTGACAAGTCGTTTTCATTACAGTCCTTTTATAACCTGAACCTGTCGAACGACAAGCAGACGCTCGTGTTCTGGATGATGTTCGTGGCGTTCGCGGTAAAGATGCCGGTGTTCCCGTTCCATACCTGGCAGCCCGACACGTACGAACAGTCACCCACTGCCGCTACCATGGTGCTGAGTGGACTGATGGTGAAGATGGGCGTGTTCGGCATGATCCGCTGGGTGCTTCCCGTTGTGCCGATGGCTTCCTATGCGTGGGGCGATGTTGCCATGAGCCTCGGCGTGATCGGCATCGTGTATGCCTCGCTGATCGCCATGCAGCAGGATGACCTGAAGCGACTGATCGCGTATTCATCCATTGCGCACCTCGGCCTGATGGCCACCGCGATGTTCGCCGAAAGCCAGTCGGGCTTCCAGGGCATCATGATTCAGATGTTCAACCACGGTATCAACGTGATCGGGCTGTGGATCGTGGTGGAGCTGATCGAACGCCAGTTCGGCACGCGGAAAATGTCGCAGCTTGGTGGCCTTGCGCAAAAAGCGCCGGCGCTGGCGATCCTCCTCGTCGTTGTTGCGCTTGCGAACGTGGCACTGCCGCTCACCAATGGTTTTGTAGGCGAATTCCTCATGTTCAACGGCATCTGGAATTCCGCGGTAACGAAATATAATTACGTGTTCACGGCGGTCGCAGGACTGAGCATTATCCTGGCAGCCGTATACACATTGAATATGTTGCAGAAGGTTTTGTTCGGGCCAACGGGTGTGGTAACAGAAGGTGGACGAGATATCAGGGGTAACGAGATCGCGGCACTGTCCCTGATCGTGCTGATGATCGTGGCGATCGGTGTTTACCCGCAGCCCATGCTGAACATGACCGATGCATTTGTAACAGGATTTTTAAAAGAGATCGGTGTGTCGCACCTGATCGCGAAATAACTATGAACGCTTTAATTTTCTCAGCCGTCAGTGGTGTGATCATGATGTTCAGCGGCCTGCTGATGCCGAAGCACGCGACCCGCACGCTGGCGCATGTGCTGCTGCTGGTGATCATCGCCGTGAATATCCTGGAGCTCAGGGGTACGACCATTTTTGATGTGGACACGCGGGGCATGCTGGTATTCGACCGCTTCGCATTGCTGTTCACACTTGTCGCCAGCCTGTGCACCCTGGCTTTTTTCGTGTTGTCATCGCGCGATATGGAGCGGGTGGGTGTGAACTACAGCGATTATTTCGCGCTGATCTTTTTCATCATGTGCGGCATCGTCATCGTGTCATCATTCAAGTCGCTGCTGATGCTGTTCATGGGCATCGAGATCATTTCAATACCATTGTACATCCTGACGGGCAGCGACAAGCGCAACCTGAAAAGCAACGAGGCTTCGCTCAAATATTTCCTGATGGGATCATTTTCCACGGGACTGATGCTGATGGGCATCGCGTTCATTTACGGCGCGCGCGGATCGTTTGCAACCGCCGGTGTTTTCGTGGAGAACGTCAGCCCGGTGCTGATGGTTTCCGGAATGCTGCTGCTGCTGTTCTCCATGTCGTTCAAGGTGTCGGCGGCACCATTCCACTTCTGGACTCCCGATGTGTATGACGGGGCACCCACTGTGTTCACGTCTTTTATGGCAACCATTGTCAAGGCCGCCAGCTTCATCGCGTTCATGCGGCTCTTTGCAGATACGTTCGGTAACCTGCAGGCGGAATGGAAGCTGCTGGTAGGCATCATTGTAGCGCTCACGCTGTTCATCGGCAACATCACGGCCGTATTCCAGCAGAGCGTGAAACGGATGCTGGCATATTCCTCCATTTCCCAGGCAGGATTCATGATGCTGGCGGTATATGCCCTCAATGCCGATGCGTGGGAAGGCATCATCCTGTATGCCGCTGCCTATTCGCTGGCCACCATTGGCATTTTCGCTGTGCTGGTGAAGATGAATGATTATACGTTCGAAGGATTTAACGGATTTGCCCGGCAGCAGCCCGTTGTGGCCGGGGCGCTGGTCATCTTCCTGATGTCGCTTGCCGGTATCCCGCTCACTGCCGGCTTCCTGTCCAAGTTCTATATGCTGCGTGCAGCCATCAGCGGGGGCAGCCTGTGGCTTGTCGTGTTCGCGGTGCTCATGGCCGCGGTCAGCGTGTATTACTATTTCCGCCTGATCCAGGCCATGTATTTCCGCGAGGGGAAAGCGACCATGGCACTGGGTATGACACCTGGCTTCCGTGTTACACTGGTGGTCCTGGCGGCCATCACCATCCTGCTGGGAATTTTCCCGAACCTCGTCACGCACTGGCTGTATTTTTAACAGCCAACAGTTGAGGGATGAGATACCGCGACCTGCTTGACCTGTCCTTCCGCAGCATTCGCAGCCAACCGCTGCGCGCAGGTATCACCATAGCGATCATCGCACTGGGCATCATGGCGCTCACGGGGATCATCACAGCCGTTGCTGCCATGGAGGAAAAATTTACCGAAAGCTTTTCAACCATGGGCGCGCAGGGATTCACCATCCGCCATAAGGAGAGAAACCTGCGCCCCGGCAGCAGCAGGGTCACCGTTACAGGCAAAGCTCAGCGGAAGGAAAAACGCTCCGGACTCGGAAAGCCTGTCACCATGCAGGAGGCCGAGCAATTCTTACAGTGGTTCCGGTATCCTGCAACCGCCAGCATATCCACGCTGGCCGGCAGCTTTTTCAAGGTCACATCGGGTCGCCGGCAGACTTCCACCGACATATACCTGTTTGGCGGGGATCCGGCATTCGCATCACTCAATGGATTTTCAGTACGATACGGCAGGCATTTCAACCAGCACGAGACCGCGGCCGCGGCCGATGTCTGTATCCTGGGATATGATGTTGCGCAGCAATTGTTCCGGGACAGGCACGAAGATGCGATCCACAAGGTGATCCGTATCAATGGCAGGCGTTACCGGGTAACCGGGGTACTCGCGGCCAGAGGTTCCGTATTTGGTTTCAGCAGGGACAGGATCGTGGTGATACCTTATGCAAATGCCGCGCGTAGTTTTCAGTCGGATCTTTTTACCATTGGTGTGCGTGCCGACGATATCCGGCAGGTGCCGGCTGCCATGAGCGAAGCTGAAGGTGTTTTCAGAGCCATTCGGCGGCTGTCACCCGCGGACCAAAGCAACTTCGTGGTGGAACGCAGTGACAGCATTGCCCGAACGGCCTTGAACGTACTGGGATATCTTACAGCCGCGGTGATCATCATCGGTCTTATCACCCTCGGCGGATCATCCATTGCCCTCATGAACATCATGCTGGTAGCAGTAGGCGAGCGCATGCGCGAGATCGGTGTGATCAAGGCAATTGGCGGACCCGCTGCCATGATCCGTGCGCAGTTCCTGGTGGAATCGGTTATCGTGAGCGTGGCCGGCGGAGCTTTTGGCATCATCTTAGGGGTCGCCATGGGCAATATATTCGCGCTGCTGATGGATACGGGCTTTGTAATGCCCTGGCGCTGGGTGCTGTATGCTGTACTGTTATGTGCAGCAGTCGGCATTGTAGCAGGACTTTATCCGGCGATGAAGGCAGCACGACTGAATCCCATTGAAGCGCTACGTTATGAGTAAGTGTTGAATTGAAAAAATTACAGATAACTCGCTGACAGCCGTAACCCTGTGAAAAAAAAGGGCAAAAAATGCAACCCCGTAAAAAATTCTTGCATTTTTTCGTTAGAATTGTGACCCTAATTAACACTGATCTAAAATTTAAAACTAAAAATTACAAACATGGCAGAGTCTAGACCGACTGCAGGTACCACTTCAGTGAAGGCAACATCAGTGCAACCAAAGAGAAGCAGCAATGCAATTTCATGGATCGCCCCTATCTTATGCATTTTGGCCGGATACGCTATTTGGAGGTTTATGATCGGTGCACCGAGTGGTTTTGAACAACCCTATGTCACGAAGGGATGGTTCTGGCCTGAGCACCACGGTCCCAAGGATGCATTTCACAGGATTTATGAAGGTGGTATTATCGTTCCGCTGCTGATCGGCATGTTGCTGATGGTAATCACGTTTTCCATCGAGCGCTTCCTGACCATCACCCGTGCGCTTGGTCGTGGCTCAATTGCTGACTTTATACGTAAAGTACAATACCATCTTGCTAACCGGAATGTTGACGCAGCGCTTGCAGAGTGCGACAGGCAGCGTGGTTCAGTAGCCAACGTGATGAAGGCCGGTCTTCGCCGTTACAAGGAAATGATCAATGTTTCAGAACTCGATACAGAGCAGAAGGTGATCGCCATCCAGAAGGAAGTGGAAGAGGCAACGGCGCTGGAGCTGCCGATGCTGCAGAAGAACCTTGTTTTCCTTTCCACGATCACTTCAGTTGGTACGCTTGTAGCCCTTCTTGGAACGGTAATGGGTATGATCAAGTCGTTTGCCGCCCTCGGTACCGGTGGTGGAGGCGGCGATGCAACAGCATTGGCGGTAGGTATCTCCGAGGCCCTTTATAACACAGCGCTTGGTATCGGTACATCGGCCCTCGCCCTGATCATGTATAATATCTTTACCACCAAGATTGACAACATCACGTACGGTATCGACGAATCAGGCTTCACATTAACACAATCTTTTGCTTCATTATACAAGTAATGAGCTGTTAATGTGTGGAATAATGTCCGAATTGAATCTTATAACAAATGACCTGATATGCCAAGTGTAAAGATACCGAGGAAGAGCACCTGGACGGATATGACGCCGTTCGTAGACGTCGCATTCCTGATTCTTGCATTTTTTATCATGGCCACCAAGTTCAAGCCGCCGCAACCGGTGGAGATCACGACTCCGAAATCCGTCTCCGCCGACAGGCTGAAGGAACAGGACGCCGTGCATATTGAAATGGATAAGGAAGGCCGTGTATTTTTTAATGTAACCCTGCTGAAACCCGACGCTGACAGGGAGGTGAAAAGAACCGTCATCAACAATGTTAACAAGGCCAGGAACCTGGGCCTTACTGACCAGGAAATAGAATCCTTTGTTGTCAACTCTTTTGTTGGTGTTCCGCTTAACAAGCTCAAGCCATACCTGGCCATGCCCGAGAAACAGCGCTCCCAGGTCTTTGAAGGGATCCCGGTAAAGGATTCGGCCAATAATGAACTGGCCACATGGATCGCCGGTGCTACGAACGCCTTTTATGGCAGGAAGCTGAATTTCCTGATCAAGGGTGACAACAGCTCAAAATACCCGTCATTTAAGGGAGTTATCGAGGCACTGCGCCGCAACGATATCTTTAAATACCAGCTGATCACTGAGCCTGAGTCCGTACCGGTTGGGACAGACCTGTATCGCCTCCAGTTATCAGGAAAGGACGTTTCAACTGAAACTGAACAATAACAATTAAATTTTTCAGATATGGCAGACATAGATGTTTCCGGTGGAGATAGTGGCCATAAGAAAGGCCCGGGCGTCAAGAAGGCTAAAAAGCTTTCCACGCGCGTCGATATGACCCCCATGGTGGACCTTGGCTTCCTGCTGATCACCTTCTTCATCTTTACGGCTACCATGAGTACGCCGAATACCATGCGGCTGACCAT
>DASUVB010000270.1:0-4089 GCA_036373835.1 Flavisolibacter sp.
ATGTGTACCGGGTTCTGTTGCGTGGAGGTGGTTCCATCTCCGAAATCCCAGCTCCAGGTCAATGCCCCGATGGACTGGTCAGCAAAATTGAACTGCAGGCGGTTGTTGCAATCCGTGGTAAACCCGAAACGAGCTAATGGCGGCTTTACCAGCACGATGTTGGTCTTTGTCGCAGAATCGCTGCATCCATTATTAGTGGCGATCAGCTTGACATCGAAGGTGCCGGGATAGGAAAATACATGGGAAGGGTTCTGCTGCGTGGACGTAGTGCCGTCATTAAAATGCCATCCCCATTCATCCGCTTCATTCGTGAGATCGGTAAACTGGAAGGATTCCGATGCACATGCCTCGGGGGGAGCCACGGAAAAATCCACCACGGGTATTCTTCCCACCTTTACCGCCTGGTTCACCGTGAATGTGTCGGTGCAGCCCGTACTGGTGGTGATCACCAGGGAAACATCATAGGTGCCCTGCACGGTGTAGGTATGGCTTGGCTGTTGCAAAGTGGACGTTGTTCCTTCGCCAAAATGCCACTGGTAAGAAGTTACCTGGTCCAGCGCCTGGATGCTGGCAACAGGCTGGATCGTGAACGGTATGCAACCTTTGTCAGGCAGCGCGGGGATGCTGATCACCGCTTTCCGGATCCTGATAAAGGCCGGTTTCCGCAGGGTGTCCGAACAGCCGGATGCATTCGTTACCACCAGCATCACCTCGAAATCACCATAAGCATTATAAATATGAACAGGATGTTGTTGCGTTGACGTAGCGCCATCCCCGAAATCCCACTGCCAGCCGGTTGCACCCGGTGTCTGGTCGGTGAAATTCACAGTCAGGCCCGGCTTGCACGAAACGGTTTCATCTGCAGTAAAGGCTACAGCAGGTCGCGGCAGCACGCGGATGACGCGGTCGGCGGAATCGGTGCATGCGCTGAAAGAGCTCGTCATCCTGATCGTATAGATGCCGGGTGTCGTGAATGTTTTGCTGACAGCATTCCCGTTGCCGGCACTGCCGTCACCGAAGTTCCAGGATGTGGACGCGGGAGCCGGCGTGGAAGAATTCTGCAGCGTGATTGCTTCATTCACACAAATACTGTCAGGTGCTGTAAACGACGTGGAGATGTCCTCGAACTGCAGCTGCTTTACACGCGTATCCGTACAACCGGCACTGCTGCTGGTAGTAAGTACCACGGTATAATTCCCGGGACTTGAGTAGGTATGCGTCGGGTTCACCTGGTTGGATGTTGTGCCGTCTCCGAAATCCCAGGTATGCGTCAGGGTGCCGGGTCCCGAGGTAATGGCATTGAACGATACGGGGTATGGCGGGCGGCAACGCGCCGGTGTGGTGTGACTGATTTCTGCATCCACACCCGGGCTGATGTTTATGAAATTCGGCCGGGGCACCACTGTATAACAGCCCTTGTCGTTCGTCACTTTCAGTGTGACCGTAAAATTGCCGGAGGTTGTATAGTTAGCCTGGGGATGTTGCTGTGACGATTGCTGGCCATTTCCGAAATCCCAGCTCCACGAGGTGTTGACAGTGCCTCCGCCTGCGGTGGAAAGATCCGTGAACTGCACCGGGTGGGGGTAGCATCCTGCATTATCATCCACCGAAAAACTGACCGTCGGCTTTGGGAAAATGTTGATCAGCGCCGGCCTGGTGACCGTGGAACTGCCTGAGGCGTTAGATACCGTTAAAGTGACCGTATATGTGCCGGGAGTCATGTAGGAGGTGGATGGGTTCTTGAGTGTTGAAGTAGCCCCGTTTCCAAAATCCCAGAACCAGCTGGTAGGCGATCCCGTGGACTGGTCGGTAAAATTGACCACCATGGGAACGCAGCCGGACGTGACAGAAGCCGAGAAATTAGCAGACGGCGCCTGCCCAAAACACAACAATGCCGGTAGCAGGGATAGGAGAGCCAGTGAAAGTGCCTTTCGCATCAGGTCGCAGTTTTTGTCTTAGAGTCAGATTTCCTCAATTTGGATTGGAGGTTTCTCACGGACTCAAGCAAAAACTATTCCCCTGGCGTGATGATGTCGTCCGGATGGAGTCTATTGCTTTTCGAGGTGCAGGAGTACTAATTCGCCGTTGACGGTTTGTTTCGCATCGACATATGTCCAACCGTGGTCGGTAATTTCCCAGATCCCGTTCATTAAGCTGACCGGATGTGTGCTCCCCGGGAAATTCGTAGTCATTGTCATGGCGTCTACGTTCTCCTGCCAGGTGCCGGTTCTTTCCACCGTACCTGATTTAATGGCTTCCACAGAATGATTTGTCCTGAACTGCCATCTGTAATCTGCAAACTCGCCGACCATTTCGTAACCGTTTTTCTCGTACTTGGTTATTACCCACTGTCCGTCCGTCAGCGCTTGCATGACCAGGTTTTCGCCGATCTTTTCCTTGGCTTTTTCACAGCCCAGGAATACCAGAAGAAAACCAAGAAGGTAGAGCCTTTTCATAGAATGAAGTTACAAGTTATATAATACCGTATACTTATGCAACAGGTAATCAAGAAACTGTTTACTGTCAAGGGGTTGCCCCGTTGCTTCGCGGCATAATTCCTCGCTGTACAAGTATCTTCCCCGGCCATGTATCCTTTCGCGGAGCCATTCCAGTAACGGCGCTGTATTACCTGCACTGATCTGATCTTCAATATTCTGTACGCTATTCGTGGCTGCCCGGTACAGCTGCGCCGCGTAAAAGCTTCCCAGGCTATAGGTTGGGAAGTATCCGAAGCTGCCATGGCTCCAGTGAACATCCTGAAGGCTGCCTTTGCGGTCATCGGGTACCGTCACGCCCAGGTGGCGCTTATAAAGCTCTGACCAGGAAGCGGGTATGTCCTTTGTGGAAATACCGCCCCCTATCAGTTGTTTCTCAAGCTCATACCTTATATATACATGGAAATGGTAGGTCACCTCATCTGCTTCCGTCCGCACCAGCGACCGCTGCACCTTGTTGATGCCCCTGTAAAACTGGTCCAGGCCGATCCCGTCCAGCTGCTTCGGGAAGCGCTCTTTTAGAATCGGGAAGTAGTGTTTCCAGAACGGCAGGTTCCGCCCAACATTGTTTTCCCATAAGCGTGACTGTGATTCGTGGATGCTGTAGGAGCATGCTTCTCCCAGAGGAAGGCCATAGTGCGCTTCGGGCAGACCCTGTTCATAAAGTGCATGTCCTGTTTCGTGAATGCAGCTCCACGTCATATTTCCAAAGTCCTGTTCATCGATGCGCGTGGTGATCCGCACGTCGTTGCGGTTAAAGCTGATGCTGAACGGGTGTTCGCTGATGTCCTGCCGGCCTCTTTCAAAATCAAAATGCAGCTGGCGGATCAGGAACATGCCCCATTCCCACTGTTCCTGTCGCGGGAAGTGCTGGTTCAGGAAGCTGTCATCCGCCGGCGGAACAGCAGTGATACGGTCCACCAGTTCCGTCAGCCCGGGAAGGATGTCGCTGAAAGTTTTGTCGACAAGCGCGATGGTGCACCCTTTTTCAAATTCATCCAGCAGGGCATTGTAGGGATGTTCTTCGAAACCGAGGATATCTGCTTCCTGCTTTTTCAGGTCTACCAGTTTACCCAGTTCCGGCTCATATACGCCAAATGAATTTTCCTTCCGTGCTGCGATCCACGCATGAAATGCCCTGTTCACCTGTTCTGACAGACGCCTTACGAATTCGGTGGGATACCTGACGCTTTTGGTGTAATCCTCCATTGACCGGATCACATTCCTTTGCTGATCATCTGCCAGGTCGCCGCGGTCAAGAAGTGACTTCAGCAGGTCACCGGTTTCCTGGTCAATAAACAGCTGGTGGCTGAATTCGGACAGGGTGCTGATTTGGCGACCGCGGAACGATGCACCTTTAGCCGGCAGGTAGGTTTCCTGGTCCCACTGGAGAACGGCATTCGCGTTACGGAGATCAGCAATTTTCTGCATTCTTTCCTGGTAACTCTGGTAAAGCTCCGCCGTATTCATGCGCCAAAACTACGCGAATGGATGGAATGGAATGTTCAACGCTGCGGGGGGATATTTTCGAAAAGAAGCATGACGGGTTTTTCATCCTGCCGAAAAGCCAGCGTACGTTCATGGAAGGTGTTGT
>DASUVB010000271.1:0-7425 GCA_036373835.1 Flavisolibacter sp.
ACTGTGGTTAGCAATTCAACTATTGTTCAACTATCGTTCAACTATTGTTCAACTATCGTTCAACCATCTGATCCAGGGGTTTAACGGCTTAACAGTTTAACAGCTTAAGGCATTAACCACTGCTTGCAAAACGCCGTGATCGCCGTGGCCACCGTGGTTAGCAATTCAACTACCGTTCAACTATTGTTCAACCATTTGATCCATGGGATTAACGGATTAACAGTTTAACAGCTTAGGGCATTAACCACTGCGTGTAAACCACCGTGATCGCCGTGGCCACCGTGGTTAGCAATTCAACTATTGTTCAACTATCGTTCAACCATTGTTCAACCACCTAACCCAATCTGCAACCTGCCGTAACCCCAAACAACATTATCTTAGCATTTGAGGTAGAGATATGGAAAGATTCATCGTTTCAGCCAGGAAATACCGTCCGCAGACCTTTGACACCGTTGTGGGACAGGAGCACATTACCACCACGCTGCGGAATGCCATCCGCAACGAGCAGCTGGCGCATGCCTTTTTATTCTGTGGTCCGCGCGGTGTAGGTAAAACAACCTGTGCACGCATCCTGGCAAAGACAATCAACTGCGAGAACAGGACCCCCGATGGTGAGGCCTGCAATGAATGCCATTCGTGCGTTACGTTCAACAATGGCACGTCGCTCAACATCCACGAGCTGGATGCCGCTTCCAATAATTCCGTTGAAGACATCCGCAGCCTGGTGGACCAGGTGCGCTTTGCACCACAGTCGGGCAGGTACAAGGTGTACATCATTGACGAGGTGCACATGCTGTCACAGTCGGCGTTCAATGCATTCCTGAAGACGCTGGAGGAACCCCCGCCCTACGCGATTTTTATTCTTGCCACTACTGAAAAACATAAGATCCTCCCGACGATCCTCAGCCGCTGCCAGATCTTCGACTTCAAAAGGATCACGCTGCAGGACACCGTGGATCATCTGCAGGGTATTGCACGCAAAGAAAATATTACAGCAGCGGAAACCGCGCTGCAGCTGATCGCGCAGAAAAGCGAAGGCTGCATGCGCGACGCGCTCAGCATCCTTGACAAAATTGTTTCCTTTACCAATGGCGAGGTGACATATGAAAATACCATCGAGCACCTGAACATCCTGGACGAGGATTATTATTTCCGGTTGTTCGACAGCATGCAGAAACAGGATCTTGCCGGCGCCATGCTGCTGTATGACGACATTAATAAAAAAGGGTTTGAAGGCGACATGGTGCTGAACGGCTTCGCGGAGTTCATCAGGAACCTGCTTATCTGCAAGGACGAACGCGTGAGCAGCCTGCTCGAAGTGGTGGAAAGCTTCCGCCAGCGGTATGTTATCGCAGCACAGCAGGCCGACGCTGCATACCTGGTCAGCGCGCTGAATATTCTTAATGACGCGGAGATCGGCTTCCGCAGCGCGCGCAACAAGCGCCTGCACGTGGAGCTCGCGCTCATCAGGCTGTGCTACCTGCAGCAGGCCATCCGCCTCACCTCCGAGGATGGAAATACCATTAAAAAAAAACTGACTGACGCAGCAAAGCCGCTTGCGTTCCGCACCATCCAACCGGTTCAACAAAAACCTGCCCCGGCGACTGTTGCAGCCGCACCCGTAGTCGAAGAAAAAGCAAAGCTCATCATAGAAGGCGCACCGGTTGAAAAACCAAAGGTTGCGCCGAAACCCGCGCCGGTAGAGGCTTCCACGACATCAATCCCCGCACCTGTCGCTACAGCACCCGCGGCTGCCGTTTCCACGGAAACCGCAGCACCACCGGTGAGCGCGCCGCGTACAAAACTGGCATCTCTGGAAGCCATCCGTCAGAAGATGGGCCACACGGGCGGGTCACAGAAAGCGGCTGACCAGGGGATCACCATGAACGCCCTGCAGGAAACATGGAGCGCGTTTGTACAGGTGCTCAAGAACGCGAAGAACCCCGCGTGGCAAAGCTTTGAAACCGCAGAGCTGCGCATCCGCGACGACAACAGCTTCGAGGCAGTCGTCACCAACAATATCAACCAGAAATTCCTGGAATTCGAACGAAATAAAGCATGCACTTTCCTGCAGCAGGAACTGAAGAACCGCGTCCTGCAGTTCACCATTATACTCGAGGAAAACACAAGCGAAAAAGTAACGACCGACGTCCCCCTCAGCTCACGCGAACAATACCAGAAGATCATCGAACAATACCCGCTGGTAAAGGAGTTGAAGGAACGGTTAAGGTTGGACCTTGACTATTAGTTCGCGGTTCGCGGTTCGCAGTTCGCAGTTTGCAGTTCGCCGGAGTCGGGGGACGGGAGCCTTGAGACCGAAGCCTTGAGCCGGGAGCCTTGAGCCGGGAGCCTTGAGCCGGGAGCCTTCAGCCAGGAGTAAGTGAAGAATTTCTGATGCAGATGGACTTACGAAAGCTTTGATGCACCTTGATTCCTTTGCGTGCCTTTGCGCTCTCTGCGTTGCTTCTACGCAATTGAACCAGAGGCAAGTAGCAACAGAAAATCCATTCACCCTTCGACAAGCTCAGGGTGACATCGTGGCAAACAGCGAACCGCGAACAGCGAACAGCGAACAAAATCCACTCACCCTTCGACAAGCTCAGGGTGACATCGCGGCAGACAGCGAACAGCGAACCGCAAACAGCGAACAAAATCCACTCACCCTTCGACAAGCTCAGGGTGACATCGCGGCGAACCGCAAACAGCGAACCGCGAACCGCAAACCGTATAAGACCGCGAACCGTTTCGTTCATTTGCTTTAATTTCGGCACTCAATAAACCCACAGTAACAACATGGCCGAAGTGATCCTGATGCCCCGTTTGAGCGATACCATGACGGAAGGAGTTATAGCAGCATGGCATAAAAAGGTGGGAGACCCGGTAAAGAAAGGTGATCTCCTGGCTGAAATTGAAACGGACAAGGCCACCATGGAGCTCGAAAGCTACAAGGATGGCACGTTACTGCACGTTGGTACAGAAAAAGGCGGCAAGCTGCAGGTCAATGATCTTCTCGCCATCATCGGCGCTCCCGGCGAAGACATTTCCACCCACCTGAAAGGTAACGGAGGCGCTGCACAGCCCCGGCAGCAGCAGGAAGAAACGAAGGAACAGGCACCCGCCGCGAAGGCAGAGGGTGATGCTGCCCCGCAACAGGGCATGGATGTTTCCAAAATGGAAGAAGTGGTGCTGATGCCACGACTAAGCGATACGATGACAGAAGGCGTCATCGCCGGCTGGCACAAGAACGTGGGTGATGCCGTGAAAAAAGGTGACGTGCTCGCCGACATCGAAACCGACAAGGCCACCATGGAGCTGGAAAGCTATAAGAACGGCACGCTGCTGTACCAGGGAGCCAAGGCGGGAGAAAAGATCGCCGTCAACGACCTGCTCTGCATCATTGGTGAAAAAGGCAAGGTGGACGTGGATGCGATCGTGAAAGCAGCATCCACGGCAGCGCCGGCACAGCAGCAGGCACCTGCAAAAGAAACGCAGCAAAAAGCCGCTCCACAACAACCTGCTCCGCAGCAGGCAGCGCCACAACAGGCTGCCGCACAGCCAGCGGCTTCCAGGCCTTCGCAGGGTGGAGAGTCTCAAACAAACGGAAGGATCAAGGCCTCCCCGCTTGCCAAAAAACTGGCCCGTGAAAAAGGCATCGACCTGTCGCAGGTGCAGGGCAGCGGTGATTATGGCCGTATCATCAAAAGCGACGTGGACCAGTTCCAGCCTGCAGAACCGCAGCAGCAGCAGGCAGCCCCGGCGCAGGTACAGGCAGTAGCCGGCCAGGAAGGCTTTACTGACTTCAATGTATCGCAGATGCGCAAGGCCATTGCGCGCCGCCTCGGGGAAAGCAAGTTCTCGGCCCCGCACTTCTATCTGACCATGGAGATCAACATGGACAGGGCGATGGAGGCAAGAACACAGATGAATGAGATCAGTGACGTCAAGATTTCTTTCAACGACATGATCGTGAAGGCAACAGCCATGGCGCTGAAAAAACACCCGGCTGTGAATGCCTCGTGGATGGGAGACTTCATCCGCCAGTACCAGCATATTCATATCGGTGTGGCGGTTGCGATAGACGACGGGCTGATCGTACCGGTAATCCGCTTTGCCGACCAGAAATCGCTGAGCCAGATCTCGGCGGAAACCAAGGACCTGGCGGGAAAGGCACGCAATAAAAAGCTGCAGCCGAACGAATTCACCGGCAATACATTTACCATTTCCAACCTGGGGATGATGGAGATCGACGAATTCACTGCCATCATCAATCCGCCCGACAGCGCCATCATGGCTGTTGGGATGATAAAAGAAGTGGTTGTTCGTAAAGGTGAGGGATTCGGCGTGTCGAACGTGATGAAGGTCACCATGAGCTGCGACCACCGCAGCGTGGACGGCGCTACGGGTGCCAGCTTCCTGCAGACCTTCAAAAAATACATGGAGAATCCGGTAACAATGCTGGTGTGATGCATGCGCCGCAGTTATTTGCCAGCGCTGATCACGGATTGCAGGAGTAGTTTCTTCCCGGGATCGAGGATCACTTTGATGACCCGCTCTACGGGTTCGAACTTCAGCTCTGTTTCTTTTTCCAGGATGACTGATTGCACGAACTGCCTCCCTGACGCTGTTGTATATGCGACCTCAACCGGCAGCCGGTAGGTATGTGTTCCTGTTTGCCGCAACTCGATCTTCAGCTTGTCACCATCCATTTTCCATTTCCCCGTAACTGACGGTATTCCCGGCTGGTACAGCCACTGGTTGAAGAACCAGCCAAGATCTTTCCCGCTGACCTGCTCCGCCACCGCCTGGAAATCCCGGGTATCGGCATTGGCGCCCTTATACTGCTGGTAATAGGTGCGCAGCATTTTCTGGAAAATGCTATCCCCCGTTTCGTGCCGCAGCATGTGCAGCACCCACGCACCCTTCTGGTAGCTGTTCGCATTCAGCAATTGCATGTACGGCGTGGTGCTGTCCACCACCGCCCTTTCGCTGCGTCGCACAAAGGCGATCACCTGGCCCTTTTCCTTTTCCAGCCGTTCCTGCATCCTGGCGGTGCCATATTTTTTTTCGAGGTACATGTCTGTGAGGTACGTGGCGAATCCTTCGCTGAGCCACAGGTGCGTGAATGATTTTTCACTCGCCATATCGCCGAACCACTGGTGCGCGATCTCGTGCGCAATGAGCTCCTCCGAGCTGCGCGTTCCGGTGACGGATTCTTCCGCATAAAATATACAGCTGGCATTTTCCATGCCCCCGAACATGGTAGTGGACTGCACGTTCGCGAGCTTTGAAAATGGATAGGGCCCGATATAGTCCATGAAGAATTCCATGATCCCCGGCGCCAGTGCATAATCGTAAAATCCTTTCGTGGAATCTTTCGGGTACACCCAGGCACTTACCGGGATGTTGGCAGGCCGGTGTTCATATTCCTTAATGGCAAAACGCGCCACGCCGATCACCATCACCTTCGTGGGAAGGGGGATCGCTTCTTTCCAGTGCGTTTCCTTCATACCGGTGCCTGATTTCTTCTCGGAGATCTTCACGCCATTCGACACCACCTGGTAATGCGCAGGCGCCTCCACGATGAATTCGAACGACGCTTTGTCGGCAGGCATGTCCACGCAGGGTATCCAGTGGTGTGCGCGGTCGGGCCAGTTGTCGGCGAAAAAGGTGCGATCGCCAAACTTGTTCTTCGAGATGATCAGTCCATCGGAAGGAATGCCTTTGTATGTGACGGTGACCTGCACAGTATCCCCGTTCGCGTATTGTTTTTTAGGTTCCAGCACCAGCCGGTTGTCCGCATGCCGGAATGGAACACTTATGGATTCATTCCCGGTGACTGATACCACGTGCATGCCTTTTCCAGACGCGTTTCGCCCGGCGAGGTTAAAAGATGAAGCGTGCTCCCGGTCTTTTACTACGAACGAAATAGTCGTTTTGCCGTAAACAGTATCATGCTGGTCTGAGAGGCGGATGTCAAACCGGTAGTGCAGCACATCGATGGACTGCTGCGCAGATGCGGTTGCAGAAAGAAAAACAAGCCCTACCAGGATTGAACGGTGCATGTATAAAGTTGGTGTATTTTCCCGATGATGAAAAAGGATGCCTGTTAACAGGCGATTAAAGTTTCTCCAGCATCTCCACCACCTTCTCACGGCGCAGGATCACGTAGCCGATGCGGTCATTGCTGATGCCGTCCTTCAGCTGGTAGCTGAAATCCAGCTGGTCGTCCATGACCCGGGTCTCAAAAAATTTAAAATCAATATTCGGATGTTCCCGTAGCTCCTCCCCGATCTCGTACAGGTGGGTGGACAGAATGAACAGCGAGTTCTTCATCCGGATCAGTCCTTTGATCACGGTTAGCGAACATTTCATCGCATCCTGCACATTGGTTCCCTTGAACAGCTCATCGATCAGCACCAGCCACTTGCGCCCGTCGTTGATCTTCTGGATCGTATTCTTGATCCGCTGCACCTCGTTGAAGAAATAGCTCTCGCCTTTGGCAATATTGTCCGACACGTTGATGTTCGTCAGCAGGCCATCGAACAGGGTAAGTCGCATTTGCTGCGCAGGAACACCCATGCCCAGGTGCGCCAGGAACACCGACGAACCGACCGCCTTGATCAGCGTGCTCTTTCCCGCCATGTTGGCGCCGGTGAGAAAAAGAAAGTTGTGGCCGGGTTCCAGCACAACGTCATAGGCTACCGGCTTCGGTAGCAAAACGTGGTATAAGCCGGTGGCGCCGAAGTATGGCGCTTCCTGCTCGATGAACTCGGGGAATTTAAGATCAAACGTCTTCACGGCCATGGCCATGGAATACCACGCTTCCAGGCGGCTGAAGATATCAATCAGCTCCAGCGTATCCGTTTTGTAGCGTGTGCGCAGGTGGAAGGCAAAGTACAAATTCTCCACGCGCGTAAATTCCTCTCCAGAAGAAACGGCCAAACGCTGCAGCGGCGGTTCGCTGAGGACCTGCTGTATCCTGTCAATATAGAACCGCAGGTTCGCAGCAAGCTCCGTCGCGGCAAGAAGCGTCAGCAGCTTATGAAGCCCGCGGTAAAAATCGGCAAAGTGTTTTACTGAATACTTGATCATGGAATAATCCTGGCTGTGCAGGATCTTGTAAAAAAATGCATTGAGCTGCGTGGGATGCTGCGGCACCGGATCCACCGGGTAGTCCAGGAACTTATCCATCATGATGATGGTGCCATTGGTGATCTCCTGCGGCCAGTCGTCGAGGTGCTCCAGCAACGTGCGGATAATGTTCTGCGTACCCCTGATCCGTTTGAGGTCGTGGTGCGGCTCCGAAAAAAAGCGGCGGAGCCATTCCTTACCGCCCGAGGTCCTGGTGAAGTTCAGCCGGTGGAAAATGGAAAATTCCTCCTCATGGTGAAAAACGGAAATATCGTTAAAAGTGAGTTTGTCGAT
>DASUVB010000272.1:0-13662 GCA_036373835.1 Flavisolibacter sp.
TCTTCGTGGTGAACGTCGCGGATCAGCTGACCTTCCAGTGCATGGGAATAGGGGCCATGCCCGATATCGTGCAGCAGGATGGCAATGCGCGCGCCCTGTTCTTCTTCACGGGTGATGTCCACGCCCTTGTTCTTCAATTCCTGGAGGGCCAGTCCCATCAGGTGGTATGCACCGAGTGAATGGTGCAGCCTGGTATGCACGGCACCCGGATACACCAGCGATGCAAAAGCCATCTGGTGGATCCTGCGCAGCCGCTGGTAAAAGGGGTGCGAAATAATATCGAAGATCAGCGGATCGTCAATCGTAAGAAATCCGTAAACAGGGTCATTGATGATCTTGCGTACATATCCCATAATGCGTGGTTTGCATCCGCGGTAAAATTACATGCCGGCAGGGTTAATTAATTTTGTTAGTTTACATCCGACAGGCTGCGACGGCAGTCAAACAAAAAGAATAAAACACCATTTATGGCCCTGGCGAAGATACTTTGGGTGGATGATGAAATTGAAAGCCTGCAATCCCAGAAAATTTTTCTCGAAAACAAAGGTTACGATGTGCAGACCTTTACAAACGGGTTCGAAGCGATCGATTACGTAAAGGAAAACATCGTGGACGTTGTACTGCTCGATGAAACGATGCCCGGCATCACCGGGTTGGAAACCCTTTCAAAGATCAAGGAAGTCAATGCACAGATCCCGGTTGTGCTGATCACCAAGAACGAAACGGAGAACCTGATGGACGACGCCATCGGTAGCCAAATCACCGATTACCTGATCAAGCCGGTGAATCCCAACCAGGTACTGCTTTCGCTCAAGAAGATCATAGACAACCGGCGCCTGGTGGCTGAAAAAACCACCACGGCATACCAGCAGCAGTTCCGCAACCTGTTCATGGCGCTCAACAGCAACCCGAGTCATAGTGAATGGATGGGCATTTACAAGGAGCTGGTGCACTGGGAGCTCAGCCTGCAGCGCAGTGACAGCCCGGAAATGCAGGAAGTATTCCAGACACAGAAGAATGAAGCCAATACCGAGTTTTTCAAATTCATATCCCGGAACTATGCTTCATGGGTGAAGGAAAAGGCAACAGACAAGCCGGTCATGTCACATACCGTGTTCCGTGAAAAAGTTTTGCCGGTCGTTGAAAAAGGCATCCCTACCTTTTTCATCCTGATCGATAACCTGCGCTTCGACCAGTGGCGCACCATCATGCCGATCTTCCTGGAGAGTTTCAGGCTGGTGGAGGAAGACACTTTCTACAGCATTCTTCCTACCGCTACCCACTATGCTCGCAATGCCATTTTTGCCGGGATGCTACCCGTAGAAATTGAAAAGAAATTCCGGGAGCAATGGCGCAACGACGATGAAGAAGGTGGAAAGAATACCTTCGAAGAAGAATTCTTCCGGGCACAGATGAACACGCTGGGCAAGGGCGACATGCGGGTTTCGTATACGAAGGTGCTCAACAACCAGGCAGGGCTGGAGCTTGTGAACAATGTGCACAACCTGCTCAACAACGATCTGAATGTGATCGTTTACAATTTTGTGGACATGCTGTCGCACGCACGGACGGAAATGGAGGTGCTGAAGGAGCTCGCCGGCGATGAGGTCAGCTACCGCAGCATCACTGCATCGTGGTTCGAACATTCCCCGCTGCACCAGGCGCTGAAACGCATCTCCGATAAAAATATAAAGATCGTCCTGGCAACAGACCATGGCAGCGTTCGGGTGAAGACACCCGTAAAGGTTGTAGGTGACAAGCAGACCACCACGAACCTCCGCTACAAACACGGCCGCAATCTGAATTATGACCCGCGCGAGGTGCTTGCGTTCCGGGATCCGAAAGAAGCGGGACTGCCGACACCTACGGTCAACTCTTCGTACATATTCGCGGGCGAGGACGTTTTCCTTTGTTATCCCAACAACTACAACCATTACGTGAATTACTACCGCAACACGTTCCAGCACGGCGGTGTGAGCCTCGAGGAAATGATCGTGCCGGTCATCCAGATGGTCAGCAAGTAAATACATTTGCCTGCTGTCAACTGCTTCGGCCGGGCCGGATCAGCCGATAGTCATTATTTTTACACTCAACCTGGAGATACCTGAATGAAATATACTCAGACCACGCTGGACAAGATTGAAAAAGTAGTAGAGGAAATGGGCTATATCATCCGCTATGAACGCGGCACCTTCCAGAGCGGGTTTTGCATCCTCGAAGAAAAAAAAGTGGTGGTGCTGAACAAGTTCCTGCAGCTTGAAGGCCGGATCAACACGCTGATCGACCTGATCCCGTCGCTTCGTATCGATGTGGATGCGCTGACGCCCGAGAGCAGGAAAGTTTTTGAAGATGTGATGGCGCGTTACCATGACACGCGACAGGAGGGCGGCAACCCGTCAGAAGGATGACAGCGTACCGGCAGGCATCAATCAGCAGCACATGGCGGAAAAAGATTCTACACTGAAAATTACTTTTCTCGGCACCGGCACCAGCAGTGGCGTCCCGATGATCGCCTGTGACTGCCACGTGTGCAGTTCCCAAGATAAGAAGGACAAGCGGCTGCGGAGCAGCATCCTGGTGGAATCCGATCGCACGTCTTTCGTCATTGATACCACGCCCGACTTCCGCTACCAGATGCTCCGTGCCAAAGTAAAGCACCTTGACGCGGTGCTGTTTACGCATCCGCATAAGGACCACATCGCGGGACTCGACGATATCCGGGCATTCAACTTTTTCCAGGAGCAGCCGATGCAGCTCTATGCCAACCAGATGACGCTGGACGCGCTCATGCGTGAATTCGCTTACGCCTTTGCTGATAAAAAATATCCCGGGGTGCCGGAGCTGGAACTGAACGCGATCGACCTTGAGCCTTTCGAACTGAATGACATCCCCGTGATCCCCGTACAGGTGTGGCACATGAAAATGCCGGTTTACGGTTTCCGGCTCGGGAGTTTCACCTACATTACCGATGCCAACCACATCGATGAACTGGAAAAAGAAAAGATCAGGGGCAGCAGGATCCTGGTGCTGAACGCGCTCCGGAAGGACCGTCATATTTCACATTACAACCTGGATGAAGCCGTAGCGCTGGTGCAGGAACTGGGTGTTCCGGAAGCTTATTTCACGCACATCTCCCACCAGCTGGGCAGACATGCAGAGATTGAGAAAAATCTGCCCCCGGGGATCCATCTTGGGTATGATGGGCTGGTGGTGGAAGCGCACCTGTGACCTGCTGCAGATCGGAGCACCATTTGCCCTTATCTTCGCACGCAAGTCTTGCTTATGAATTTTAATCCTTCTGAGATTACGCTGCAGGTGTCGCAGACAGCGCGTGATTTTGCCCGGCAGCATATCAAACCGCATGTGATGGAATGGGACGAAAGCCAGGAATTCCCCGTGGAAGTTTTCCGGCAGCTCGGCCGTTTGGGAATGATGGGTGTTCTTGTACCGGAAAAATATGGCGGTGCCGGTCTTTCCTATTTTGAATACAAAGCAGTGATCGAGGAGATCGCAAAGGTTTGCGGCTCTATCGGGCTGAGCGTGGCAGCACATAATTCGTTGTGCACCGGGCATATCCTGCTGTTTGGAAATGAAGCACAGAAGCAGCAATACCTCCCGAAGCTGGCAACCGGGGAATGGATCGGGGCCTGGGGCCTGACGGAACCCAATACCGGCAGCGATGCGGGCAATATGAAATGCACGGCGGTGAAAGACGGTGACAACTGGATCATCAATGGCACGAAGAACTGGATCACCCATGGAAGAAGCGGTGAGGTAGCCGTGGTGATCTGCCGCACCGGCGAACCAAGGGCACGCAACAATGCCACGGCATTCGTGGTGGAACGCGGTACCAAAGGTTTCAGCGGGGGCAAGAAAGAAAACAAGCTGGGGATGCGCGCATCGGAAACAGCGGAAATGGTTTTTGAGAACTGCGTCATTCCCGATGCCAACAGGCTGGGTGAAGTGGGCGATGGTTTCCGCCAGGCCATGAAAGTGCTGGATGGTGGCCGCATCTCGATCGCTTCGCTTTCGCTCGGCATTGCGAAAGGAGCTTATGAAGCTGCGGTACAATATTCACAGGAACGTCACCAGTTCGACAAGCCCATCGCTTCGTTCCAGGGAATTTCATTCAAGCTAGCCGACATGGCGACTGAAATCCAGGCGGCCGACCTGCTGACGCTGCAGGCGTGCGATCTGAAGGAACGCAACCAGCCGTTTACCAAGCAGGCGGCGATGGCAAAATATTATGCGAGCGAGGTGGCGGTAAGGGTGGCGAACGATGCGGTGCAGGTGTTCGGTGGTTATGGTTATACCAAGGACTTCCCGGTGGAAAAGCACTACCGCGACGCCAAGCTTTGCACGATCGGCGAAGGCACTTCGGAAATACAAAAGCTGGTGATCTCGCGCGAGGTGCTCAGGGGATGATTCTGGTTGCTGGGTACTGGTTGCTGGTTGCTGGTTATTTGTTACCGGATTTTTAAAGTACTTGGTCAGGCAGAAATCAGGTTGAGGTTGAGGTTGAGGTTGAGGCTAAGGCTAAGGTTAAGTATCTGTCTCTCGCCAAACTGCGAACCGCGAACAGCAAACTGCGAACCGCGAACAGCAAACCGCGAACAGCGAACCGCGAACAGCGAACAGCGAACCGCAAATCTTCGATCTTCAGATCTGCGATCATTTGACTTCCTGCATCTGCACCAGCCTGAAATAATATCCCTTGCGTTCCATCAGCTCTTCATGCGTTCCACGCTCAACGATGGCGCCCTTTTGCAATACGATGATCATATCGGCATGCCGGATGGTGGACAGCCGGTGCGCAATGACAATGGAGGTGCGGTTCTGCATCATGTTGTTGATGGCGTCCTGCACCAGCCGTTCGCTTTCGGTGTCGAGCGACGATGTCGCTTCATCCAGTATCAGGATAGGTGGATTTTTGATAACGGCACGTGCAATGGTCATGCGCTGGCGTTCACCGCCGCTAAGCTTTGTGCCGCGGTCGCCGATGTTCGTGCGGAAGCCATGCTCTTTTTGCGTGATGAAGTTATAGGCGTTGGCAACCTTTGCTGCGGATTCCACTTCCTCGGTTGTTGCGTCCTGCTTGCCGATGCGGATGTTGTTTTCTATTGTGTCATTGAACAGGATTGGTTCCTGTGTTACGATGCTGATCTGGTCGCGCACGGATTTCAGCGCGTAATCGCGGATGTTGACGCCGTCGATCAGCAGTTCCCCGCCCGTGACATCATGAAAGCGGGGCACCAGGTCGGCCAGCGTGGATTTTCCCGCGCCTGACGACCCCACGAGCGCCACGGTCATGCCCTTGTGAATGGTGAGGTTGATTTCGTGAAGCACGTTGACGCCATCATAAGAGAAGGAAACATTTTTCAGCTCAATGCTGTGATCGAACCGTTCGAGCTTCTTCCCGTTAACGTTATCGTCCACCGTACTTTTTGTATTCAACACCTCTTCGATACGGTTGATAGCCGCCGTACCGCGACGCATGTTGCTGAAGGAAGTGCTCAGGCTTTTGGTTGGATTGATCATCGTGTAGAAGACACCGAGGTACGTCAGCAGCAGTGAGCCGGTCAGGCCGAACTGCTCACCCAGCACCAGCTGGCCCCCGAAATACAGGATGGCCACGAAAATCGACACGCCCAAAACCTCTGACAACGGGGAAGCCATATCCCGCCTGTAGCCGATCCTGTTCTTGTTCAACAGCATGGTTGCGGTGGTTGCCAGGAAGCGGCTTTTCAGTAAGTATTCCGAATTAAACGCCTTGATGACCCGCAGGCCTGTCAGTGTTTCGTCAAGGATCGAGACCGATTCGGAATAATCAAGCGCCAGGTCTGCTGACCTCTTTTTTAGCGACCGGGTGACACGCCCGATCACAAGTCCGACGACGGGTATGCAAACCAAAACGAACAGTGTAAGCTGGTAGCTGATCAGCAACAGGGTTGCCAGGGTTACGATGATCGTCAGGGGATCACGGATCCATCCTTCCAGGGTGCCTACCACAGAATTTTCCACTTCTCCCACGTCATTCGTCATCCGGCTGATTACATCACCCTTCTTTTTTTCGGTAAAGTAACCGATCGGGAGGTGCAGGATCTTTTCGTACAGCTCATTCCGCAGGCGGTTAACGATCTTGTTTTTAAGCGGGTTGAGAATATAGTAGGCCAGGTACAGGAACAGGTTCTTGAGAAAAATGGTGAACAGGATGAAAACGCAGATCAGCGCCAGCGTGCCCAGCTTGCCCCGGATCGCGATGCTGTCGACCAGCACCTGCCGGATGAATTTGACCGCCGGGTTTGTGGATGCTTTTGTCAATCCTGTAGTGCCCTGGTCCGCATTGAAGATCATTTCAAGGAAAGGGAAGAGCATCCCGATCGAGACCAGGGAGAAAATAATGGAAAGAACAATGAACAGGATATAAAGGAACGCTTCACTTCTATACTGGGCTATGTACCTGAAAACTCTCGAATACTGCTTCATGGTGGCGGCTGCACTGTAATTGAGGGCCAAAGTAACTAAATTTGGACCGTTCAGCGGGACGCAACCGGTTGCAGCCCGGTTACTACAACAATGTGATTATGAAAGAAGGCAAGCGGCAGAAACAGATTGGAGGCCTCATTCAGGAGGAGATCAATTCCATTTTTCAACGAATGGGTCTCAGCTTCGTCGGGGGCGCCATGGTGTCCATTTCCTCTGTAAAAGTGACGCCTGACCTGCTGGAGGCAAGGGTGTACCTCAGTATTTTCCAGTCGGCTGATCCGAAGCAGGTGCTAAAAAAAGTGGAAGAGCACCAGTGGGAGATCAAGAAAGAACTGGCCGCGCGCATCAAGCATCAGCTCCGGCGGATTCCCGAGCTGAAGTTTTTCCTGGACGATACGCTGGACCATGTGTTCAGGATGGAAGAATTATTACGGCAGATCAAAAAAGAGGAAGGGGACAACCCGGCCAACTGACACGTACATTAAAAACTTTGCCATTGAATTTTCTTTTCGCATGGCGATACTTCAGGGCTAAAAAATCCACCACCGCCATCAACATCATTGCCTGGATCAGCATCGTGGCCATTATCATTGGCACGGCATCGCTCATTCTCGTGCTGAGTGTGTTCAACGGCTTTGAAGATCTCGTCAAGTCCCTGTATTCCTCGTTTTATCCCGATATCAGGATCACGCCTGCTTCCGGTAAGCAACTGGTGCTTACGCAGGCACAGCTGGACGACCTGAGATCGGTAAAGGGTGTGCGCAGTGTATCGATGTCCGTCGAAGAGAAAGCGCTGCTCCGTAACGGCGAGTACCAGTCCATCATCATACTGAAAGGTGTCGATGCATCCTACGGCCGGGTGACCACCGTACCGGCACACATGATCAGCGGTACATTCAACACGGGTTCGGAGGAGCAGCCATTGCTGGTGCTCGGGGCCGGTATTGAGAACGCGGTGGGTGTGCTCAGCGACAGGAACATTACGCCGCTGGTCGTGTATGTTCCGCGCAAGGGCGAAGTAACCCTGTCGGATCCGTTCAAATCGCTGAGTGCCGACACCATACAGACATCGGGTGCTTTTGTCATCCAGCAGGAATTTGACAACAAGTACGCGCTGACGAACCTGGCGTTCGTGAAGAATATGCTCGGCATGCCGCCGGATGCATACGGTGCCGCGGAAATATCCGTACTCCCCGGCCACGAACCGGATGACATCCGCGACGAAATGAAGAAGAAGCTCGGTGACGGTTACGTGGTGCACAACCGTTTCCAGCAAAATGCAGGGTTGTATACCGTGATGCAGATTGAAAAATGGGTGATCTATGCGATCCTGTCCCTTATTCTCGTGGTGGCAGCTTTCAATATGATCGGCGCGCTGACGATGCTGGTGCTGGAGAAGAAGCAGGACATCAGTATCCTGCACGCCATGGGTGCCAGCCGCAGCTTCATCCAGCGCATATTTCTCAGCGAAGGGTTACTGCTTGCCATCATGGGTGGCGTGATCGGGATGCTGCTGGCGTTCCTGGTCGGCTGGGCGCAGACAAAATATCACTTGATACCGCTGACGGGGAGCACGTTCATGATAGATTATTTCCCGGTAAAGATGGTGCTGTCCGACTTCCTGCTCGTTTCCACTACCGTGCTGGTGATAGCGCTGATCGCCTCCTGGATGCCATCCGCAAAGGCCGCGCGGCAGCAACTGGTGCTGCGCAGCGAATAAGATGAAGGCCCTTAATAATCGCCGAGTGTTTCCGGTAATTGTTCCAGCGCGCGGGCAAGCTGCTCGTCATTCGGAGCCACTCCATGCCAGTTGTGATCGTTTTCCATGAAGTCCACGCCCTTACCCATGATCGTATGCATGATGATGGCGATCGGCTTTCCTTTCCCGACCAGTGAACGGGCTTCACTGAGGATATGCAGCACTTCGGTCATGTCGTTACCATTCATTTCAAGCGTGATCCATCCAAAGGCATCAAACTTCTCCCGGATGTTGCCGAGATTGTTTACTTTATAGGTAGGGCCGTCGATCTGCTGGCCATTCCAGTCAATGGTGACAATAAGATTGTCGAGATTATTGTTTGGCGCGAACATGATGGCTTCCCAATTCTGACCTTCCTGGAGTTCCCCATCACCGTGTAGAGAATAGACCACATTGTTATCGTTATTCAGCTTCTTCGCGATAGCAGCCCCTGCTGCCACGCTCATCCCCTGTCCAAGTGACCCCGAAGCAATCCGGACACCTGGCAGGCCTTCATGGGTCGTTGGGTGTCCCTGGAGGCGGGAATCGATTTTCCGGAATGTGGCCAGCTCGTCCACCGGGAAATAGCCGGAGCGGGCAAGAACAGAATAAAAAACCGGGGATATATGACCGTTAGAAAGGATAAAAACGTCCTGTTCGGTCGCATTCATGTCGAAGGGCTGCGGTGTATGGCGCATGACCTGGAAATACAGCGCAGTCAGCAAATCCGCGCAACCCAGTGACCCACCGGGGTGGCCACTGTTGACCCCGTGAACCATTCTCAGCACATCCCGGCGTACCTGTGTCGCTATATCAGTAAGTGATGGCATAAGTTTTTATAATTATTTTAAACTTTTCAGTCCCGGCAACATCAATAGAATCGTTGCAAATGTGCAACCTTTTTTAATTCATTGCGTTTGAAAAACCAATGATTACCTTTGCAGCCGGCTGAAGCTGAAAGTTAGGAACCATTGAAACCGATAGAACACACCCAAAACCCTGTTGAATGCTTATAGAAGTGTTATTGGCAAGCTCTGTTGCATTCATTATCACTTTTCTGGCGATACCGCCGATCATTAAAGTGGCTGATGAAAAAAAGCTGTTCGACCTGCCCGATGCACGCAAACTCCATAACAGGCCAATTGCATCGCTGGGCGGAATGGGGATCTTTGTAGGTTTTTTCATAGCTGCGCTCCTGTCCGTCTCCAACAGCTTTAACCCCGAATTCCGTTTTTTCTTTGCTGCGGCAATTGTTATCTTTTTCCTCGGCCTCAAGGATGATATCCTGGTACTTTCTCCCCAGAAAAAATTTATCGGCCAGCTGATCGCGACAGCAATAGTGATCCACCTGGGCGGAATCCGCATTGACAGCATGTACGGGCTTTTCGGTATCGCCGGAATTCCCGACGTTGTGGGCATTCTCCTTTCGTATGTCACCATTATCGTGATCATCAATGCCTTCAACCTTATTGATGGTGTTGACGGTCTCGCGGGGGGGCTTGGACTTGTGTCCACAATAATTTTCGGCAGTTATTTCCTGGCGGCCGACATGGCGGCCTACGCAGTGCTTTCGTTTGCTATGGCCGGAAGCCTGGTTGCATTCATGATCTTCAATTACAACCCGGCCAAGATATTCATGGGCGATTCCGGATCCCTGCTGCTGGGTCTCGTCAATGCCATCCTTGTGATCAAGTTCATCGGTACGGGCTACAGCGCAGAAGCAGTGATCCCCATAGAATCATCTGTAGCGATCGGCTTCTCCGTGCTGATCATACCGCTCCTGGATACACTGCGTGTATTCAGCCTGCGTATCGCGCGGGGTCGCTCACCGTTCTCGCCGGACCGGCATCATATTCATCATTTGCTCCTGCATCGCGGGCTCAATCACCGCCAGGTTACCATAACCTGTGTGCTGATGAACCTGATGTTCGTAGCTATGGCGTTCCTTGGGCGGTCCATGGGGCCGAACTGGCTGCTTTTTACCATGATCCTTACTGCATTTGTGATGGTAGGCGGGCTGGTATACTTCAGGAAACCATCGCCGAAACTTATTGTTGCGCACAGCTACGATACCGAAAAGGACGCTGTTATGATCCAGAAGCCGTCCCGGGTGCTTTCTCTTCAGAATGAAGCGGCAGTCGCCGAGCAGTAGCCTTGCACTGTTTTCCGAATCTGATCGTTTATTAGATTTGCCTAAAATCTGAGATATGTCCGCAGAAGATATTTCGCTGACTTTGGAACTGGCAGAGGATTCTATGAAAAAAGCAATCAGTCACCTGGAGACAGAATTGGTAAAGGTCCGCGCCGGAAAGGCAAATCCGCAAATGCTCGATGGCATCATGGTCGATTACTACGGTTCACCCACGCCCATTAACCAGGTAGGAAATATCAGTGTCATGGATGCCCGTACGCTGAGCATCCAGCCGTGGGAGAAAAATATGCTGCAGCCGATCGAGCGGGCTATCATTGCCTCGAACATCGGCATCAATCCCCAGAACGATGGAAACCTGATCAGGCTGTTCCTGCCGCCGCTGACTGAAGAAAGGCGTCGCGAGCTCGTAAAACGCTGCCATGGTGAAGGCGAACACAGCAAGGTTGCCATCCGGAACATCCGCAGGGATGCCATCGAAAGTATCAAGAAAGCACAAAAGAACGGGCTCAGTGAAGATGCTGCGAAAGATGCCGAGGCAGATATCCAGGCATTGACCGACCGTTATATTTCCGCTGTAGACAAGCATTTGGCAAGCAAGGAAAAAGAGATCATGTCGGTATGATCTGAATCTAACGTTATACCCTTTTATCGATTTGCCAGGTATACCCCGCTGAGAATAACGCCAAGGCAGCCCACCTGGACCAGGGTAATGTCCTCCCGTGCCCAAAGACCCCACATGATCGAGACAAATGGGATGGCATAGGTCACCAATGAAGCAAACAGCCCACCGGCGCGTTTGATCAGGACATAAAAAAGCCCGGTGGCGATACCGGTTCCAACCAGTCCAAGCAGCACGGATGCCCCTATGGCATAATGCGCTTGCGGCTCATTGAGGGCAATTGAAAAAACATTCTGGTACCACGCCACAACAGCGGCAGGAATTCCTACAAACGCCAGCGATACGCTTGTCATTTTCATGGGTTCGATGCCTTTCAGATAATGGCTGACAATATTGACATTGACGCCATACATGATGGTGGCGACAAGTATCATCAGCACGGGTGTGAATCGTTCGAACGTGATGCTGCCTTTCGAAAGCGTCAGCAGCAACAGTCCTATGAAGCCGATGATGACCCCTGCGATCTTCCGGTTGTGAAGGCGGTCCCTGAAAAACAGGATGCCGATCACCACAACGAACAGCGGGGTCAGCGAATTGAGGATGCCGGCGAGTGAGCTGTCCATTTGCTCAATGGCAATGGCAAAAAGAAATGCCGGGAACAGGTTTCCCATTACCCCGCTCAATAAAACGAGATGCAATTTTCCTCCCGGGATGTGGCGCAGGTGGAAGAACGCAAGCGGCAGGAACAGGACACCGGCTGACAGAATTCGTATAGCAGCGATCTGTTGTCCGGTAAGGTCTTCTGCGCTTTTCTTCATAAGGATAAAAGAACTTCCCCAGACAAGCGCCAGTAAAATAAAAAGCAGCCAGTTCACAAGTTTGTTCCGTGCCATTGCGTGCAAAAGTGCGGAAGCTTTATATTTAATAAATTATTTTTTTGATGGGCCGGCTATCAACTTTATCAACAAGAGCGCCGAAGGAACTGGAGAAGAAGGATATAAAAGATAAAACCGGCAAAATGCTGGAACGGCTGAATGAGCTGCAGAACGTGCTTTTTGCCGACTCGTCCCAGGCCATCCTGGTGATCCTGCAGGGCCTTGATGCCTCGGGAAAGGATGGCGCCATCCGCAATGTTTTCGGGCATCTCAACCCACAGGGAGTGATGGTGGCCTCGTTCAAGGTGCCAACCGATGAAGAGAAGAAGCATGATTTCCTCTGGCGCGTACATCGGCATGCGCCGCTCACCGGCATGATCCAGATCTTCAACAGGAGCCACTATGAAGATGTCCTGGTTACGCGTGTACACGGGCACTGCGATGATGCAACAGCGCATCGCCGCTTCCGTGCGATCAATGACTTTGAAAGATTATTGACAACACATAACAATACGCACATATTAAAATTCTACCTTCATATATCGCGGGAAGAACAGCAGGAGCGGCTGAACGAACGGTTGGAAGATCCAACCAAGCACTGGAAATACAGCGGGAAGGATTTTCGTGAAGCAAACCGCTGGGACCAGTATATGAACATGTACGAGGATGTGTTTGAACATTGCAGCGAGATCCCGTGGATACTGGTGCCGGCAGACCAGAACTGGTACAAGGAATACGTGATCGCGAATGCACTGCTGGAAAAGCTGGAATCGCTCAACCTGAAATACCCGGACCTCGATACAAGCCACCAATAATCATTTCTATATGGGATTCGCCAAAGAGTTTAAAGAATTTGCCGTCAAGGGTAATGTAATAGACCTGGCCGTAGCCGTTGTACTCGGCGGCGCTTTTGGAGCCATTATTACAGCGTTTACTGAAGGGCTCATCATGCCGCTGATCAGCATGATCGTCGGTAAGGCCAGCTTCGCGGACATGACGACGGTGATCAACGGAACAGAGTTCCCGTATGGCCGCCTGTTACAGGCCATCATCGATTTTATACTGATCGCGTTCGTGCTGTTCCTGATTATCAGGGGCGTTAACCGGATGAAGCGCCGGAAAGAAGCACCGGTTGCAGCGGCACCACCGGAATACACCCTCCAGGAAAAGCTCCTGATGGAGATCCGGGATTCCCTGAGGAAATAGCTTCCGCGATAGCCCGAAACAACTATTTTTGTTGAACCCGTGATGGCGGTCCAGCACGGGTTTTTCATTATAAAGCACAGCCTGTGAGCACATACCAGATTAAACTTCCGCAGTTTGAAGGTCCTTTTGACCTGCTGCTGTTTTTCATTGAGCGTGATGAACTGGATATCTATAATATTCCAATTACCCGGATCATTAATGACTTTCTCACATATATCCATGCGCAGGATGAACTGAATATAGAGCTGTCCAGCGAGTTCATTTTGTTTATCTCGACCCTGATGCGCATCAAGGCCAAAATGCTGTTGCCGCGAAAGGAACTGGATGCACAGGGTAACGAGATCGACCCCCGGCAGGAGCTTGTAGACAAGATACTGGAATATAAAAAGTATAAGGAAGCTGCCGCGCAGATGGCCCAGCTGGAAGCAGAGCGCATGCTGATGGTAAAGCGCGGCAACATCCAGAAAGAGCTTTCAGCTATCGGGGAAGAAGCCAGTGAAGGAACAGAAGTGCAGACGATCACGATGTTCAAGCTGATGAAAGCCTTTGAACGCGTGATGCAGCGCTACCACGACCGCTTCAACAA
>DASUVB010000273.1:0-2085 GCA_036373835.1 Flavisolibacter sp.
CTTTGCCATCACGGCTGTAGTTCTCGTACTGTCCATCGTGGGCATTACGCGTCTTAAAAGTGTTGGGTACATCGTGGATGATCTCCCGAAAACCGACAAGGTTTACAGGGACCTGAAATTTTTCGAGCAGCATTTCCGGGGCGTGATGCCGCTGGAGATCGTGGTGGATGCACGCCGCAAGTATGGCATCACGCGGAGCCTGCCGACACTGCTGAAGATTGATTCGCTCGCCCAATACCTTGCCTCAAAGCCTTATATCGGCAAGCCCCTTACCATCACCGAAGGTCTGAAGTTTGCCAAGCAGGCATTCTTTGAAGGCGACAGCACATTTTTCATCATGCCCGCCGAGAATGATCTTATTGCGCTGCGACCTTATCTCGCAGGGAATACCGACACGTCCGGGAACAATTCTTTCAGTCGTCTCGTCTCGCGTTTCATGGACAAGGACAAGCAGCAGGCGCGCATCAGCGTGAGCATGATGGATGTGGGAAGTGAACAGCTGCCGCTGATCCTGGACACGATCCGCGTAAAAACGCTGGAGCTGTTTGACACATCACGTTATGATGTACAGCTCACCGGCACCAGCGTCACGTTCCTGGAAGGATCGCGTTTTATCATCAATGGGCTGAAGGAAAGTATTTTCTGGGCCTTCCTGTTGATCGCCCTGTGCATGCTGTACCTGTTCCGTTCTGTTCGCATCCTGCTTTGCTCGCTTATCCCCAACGTGATCCCGCTGGTAATCACGGCAGGCATTATGGGATGGACCGGTGTGCCGCTCAAACCCTCCACCGTGCTGGTGTTCAGCGTGGCGCTCGGCATCGCGATCGATATTACCATCCGCTTCCTGGTGAATTACAAGCAGCAGCTGGGAAAGCTGAACAACAATGCGTTTGCCACGGTCATCGAAACCATCCATTCTACCGGCATCAGCATCATTTACACATCGATTGTACTCATCGCAGGCTTTGTCATTTTCTGGTTCAGCAATTTCGGGGGCACAAAGGCACTGGGGTGGCTTACATCCCTGACGCTGGTCACCGCGACGATCGCGAACCTGGTACTGCTGCCGGCGCTCCTGCTACGCGTGTACAGGAGCCGGCGTTCCCCGGCTGACGAAAATCAGGCAGTTCAAAAAAGTTGACACATGGTTGTTTTTTTAATTTGTTGAATTATATTGTGCAGCAGACCTAATTCAGGAATTGTCTCACAACTGCAACCTTCCGAAAAACACAACCTTAACTGTATACCAGGCATCCGTGGAAGCGGGTGCAGAATGCTTTTATTTATTCAAACCAATGCACATGAGAAAAATTCTATTCATGCTAATGGCGTTGTTCTGCATGACCACAGTGTCGTGGGCACAACGTACCGTCACCGGCCGGGTGACGGATGAACGCGGGAATCCACTTCCCAACGTTTCTGTCCAGGTAAAAGGTACTTCCGTCGGAACTGTAACCACAGAAAACGGGACCTACTCCCTCAACGTACCCGCCAGTGGCCGGGTCCTCGTCTTTTCCTACGCGGATATGACCACGGAGGAGCTGACCATCGGACAGCAGACCACCATCAACGCTTCGCTGCGTCCCCTGGAGAGGAGCCTGCAGGAAGTAGTGGTAACTGGTTACGGCACCCAGCAGAGAAGGCAGGTGACCGGCGCCATTACCAAAGTAGATCCCGCACCGATCGCACGCATGGTGACACCGAGCCTTGACAAACAGCTTGGCGGTCGCGTTACCGGCGTCCAGGTAACCAATCCCAGTGGCCTGGTGAATGAGCCGCCCCGTATCCGCATACGCGGCGTCAACTCCATAACTGGCAGCAGCGCACCGCTGATCGTTCTGGATGGTATCCCGGTTCCGGCCGGTGGATTTGCAGGTTATACAAATGACAACCTGCTTGCAAACATCAATCCGGATGACGTCGAGTCCATTGAAGTGCTGAAAGACGGAAGCGCCAGCGCGATCTATGGCTCACGGGCATCAAATGGCGTGATCCTCATCACAACCAAGAAAGGAAAATCGGGTCGCCAGAACATGAACTATTCCGCCACCTTTGGATATTCTGAACC
Source organism: Flavisolibacter sp. (assembly GCA_036373835.1). Classification (GTDB taxonomy): domain Bacteria; phylum Bacteroidota; class Bacteroidia; order Chitinophagales; family Chitinophagaceae; genus Flavisolibacter. The sequence goes on from DASUVB010000273.1 coordinate 2,069, forward strand.
GGTGAACCGTTTCGACC
>DASUVB010000274.1:0-6849 GCA_036373835.1 Flavisolibacter sp.
CTGTCAGTCTGAGCCTGTCGAAGACTGAGTTTGTCGAAGACTGCGACTGTCAGTCTGAGCCTGTCGAAGACTGACGTTGCCGCCCCTTTGACGACCCGCCTCGCGCTCAGTACCTGCCTGATGCCGGCTTTGAGATGACCCTTTCCTGGGTCGCGATAACCCGGTTCTTTTCTACCGCAATGGTAATTGTTTCGGAGGACGGGCAGTGTGCATCCATCCCATTCACTACAACCGCAACAACAATTTTCTGCCCGTACAATCCTTTTGTGTCAATATGCACGGTGCTTTTGTTTTTTTCACCGGTGATGGTGCCATTGTTCACCACCCAGGTGTATGAAATGGGATGACTTTTCCTATACTCCTTTTTGAAGGGTCTTACGGATACCACCGCCTGGTTTCCGTCATACACGATGCCACCTGCCGGACCTTCCAGCACAATCTTCGGACAGGGAAGCGAATCTTTTTGCTGGGCAGATGAATAGTTACAAATCGAAGTCAGAAGTACCAGGCAGAACAAAGGTTTCACAGTAGCGTTTTGCCGGCAATATATTAAATAATTCCAATGGATGAAACCCGTGTCCTTATCGTTTCCGGCAATTGCATTCTCCGCAATCATCCGGGGCGGTCATGTAATGAAGTCCACCGGCGCTGCAACCGTCCTTCAGGCAGCAGCCACTATTCCCTAACCCTGCTTTGTTCCTGTTGCGCGCTGTTCTGGTTATGTTTTCGCAGATCTGCAATGGCTTTACCAAAGCGCCAGGCGATGGCGAGCGTAACGGTCCGCGTGTCATTTGCGTTGCGCCAGTTGGCCTCGGTATTTGCCAGGTTATTGATAATGCCACGGTTAATATTGGTGTAGAAAATATCATTCACCGTTGTGCGGACGGTCAGCGCAGATGACAATTTTTTAGAAACACCAGCATTGAATCTGCCTCTTTCCAGTAAAATGAATTGGTTGGAGGTAACATCCGTCTGGTAGTAGCCATCCAGCTGTGCCGTCCATCCTTTTTCAAATGTAAAACGCAATGTGGGTTGCACAAACCAGTAGGTGCCGCGGGTATTCAGGAAGCCTGTATAAAAATCTGTTCTCGAATGTATATGTGTTACCTCTGTGTAAAATCCGAAGTTCAGCCATTTATTCAAAGGCAGATCGCCCTGTAACGACCCGCCGAAGTTCCTGATTTTTCCAATGTTCCCGGGGCGGCTATAATACGTTCCATTGACGATCTCGATGGTTTCATTGGTGTTATTCAGTGTGGAACTATACCTGAAGCCTACGGTGAGCCTGCTCCTGAAATTGTAGGATAGCTGGATATTGTGCGTATAAGCCGGAAGGAGGAATGGATTTCCGACATAATAGGTGAACTTATCCAGCGGTGCGATAAAAGGGTTGAGATCCTGGTAAAAAGGCCGGTTGATCCTTCTCCCGTAATCGAGCGTAAGCGTGTGCCTGCCCGCAGTATCGAGCTTGTAACTCAGGTAAGCGGTTGGAAACAAGCTGGCGTAGGATCTTTTAAAAGCGGAATCCGGCCTGACTGCATTGCCCAGCTGCCTGCCATCCGATACAGTATTCTCACCGCGGAGCCCTACCTGCATGGACCAGCGTTTGCCTTCATGCGATCCGTTGATATAGGCAGCGTGTATGATCTCTTTATAGATGAAGTGATTGGTTTTATCGTAATCGGGTTTTGTAACATTATTCACCGTGGAAAAATAATCAGCCACGTTATCTGTCCGGGTCTGGCTGGTCTTTGCGCCGGCATCCACTTTCCAGCCTTTTTTCAAAGGATGTGTGTAATCAGTCTTCAAAGAATAAATATCAATGCCAGCGGGCAGATCGCCGGTCAAGCGGTCCCGTTGCGAAAGCGAGTTGTCGGCCAGGTAGGTGTAATTGTTGAAATCCTGTTCGTTGCCCGTGCTGTAACGGATATAGTCCGCATCCACGGAGAACTCCGGCCCGTTCTTGCTTATGCGTCTTCTGAAATTCAGGTTGACGCCTGCGTTCCTGAATGAAAAATTCTGAGTGTTATCAGCCACTATGGTAGAATCCAGCTGGTAGTTTGCATTTACGATCCTGCTGGTGTTCTCATTATCACGCTGACCCTTTCTTGTCACACCCGAGAGAATGATGCCGAAGGTATTCTTTTCGTTTGCATAATAATCCACGCCCAGCTTTGCGGAAAAAGCCAGCCCGGAAGGTACGATGTACGTGCGCTGCAGGAAATCATAATTACGGCTGCCGTCCGGTTTTTTAAAATGGCGGTTGATGGTGAGGTCGGCAAAATTCGTGAAATAGTTCTGTGTAAGCGTACCGAATGTATTGAACTTTCCGCTCCGGTAATTGAAGTTGAAGCTGTTGTTTGTCTTGGGATATTTACCCTGTGTGTAAGCCGCGTTGAGCGAACCGTTGAAGCCTTTGACCTTTGTTCTTTTCAGCCGGATATTGATGACACCCGCTCCACCCGCGGCATCGTATTTGGCAGGAGGATTTGTCATGAGTTCGATCTGGTCGATGGAAGAAGAAGGTAATGAACGCAGGTAGTTTTCCAGGTCCGTACCGCTTAAATAAGTAGGCTTATCATCAATAAAGATGGCAACTCCATTCCTTCCCTGTAAACTGATCACGCCGTTGTTGTCAACAGAAACACCGGGAGATCTTTCCAGCAGGTCCAGCGCAGTGGAACCCGCAGCGCTCATCATCTGGTCTGCGTTGACCACCGTGCGGTCTATTTTTCTTTCAACCGGCGGACGCTCGGCAACCACGGTTACGCCCTGCAGGCTTTTGGCCTGCGGAAGGAGTGTTACAATACCGGCGTCGGCGCTGGTTTTTTCACCATCAAGGATGACCGTGACTACCGCTGTTTTCATGAAGCCCGTCATACTTACGATCAGTTTATAACTGCCGGGGGGTATTTTCTCAAAAACAAAACCGCCTGTCTCATCCGACAAAGCACTTTTCACCGGTAGCTCTTTCTCGCCGGTAACCAGTAAAACCGTTGCGCCTTCCAGCGGTCGCTGCAGGGAATCGGTTACTCTTCCGGTGATGCTGCCGAGGTTCTGGGCTACTACGGGCAGGCTGGTCAAAACAAGGAATAACAGGCATGCAGTACGCATCATAAGGGTTGAAATTATATCAAAACACGACAACCCTCGTAGTTTAATGATGAATGGTGGGCCTGATGTATAACCCGTATGGTAACCAAAAACACCCTTATTTGAACGATAGCGCCACCTGCCAGAAAAGCAGGCAGGCTGAGCGGAATACGATCTGCCTTAAGAAGCAAACACGAATGGCGGTGCCCAGCATTATGTCAACGTGCCTATCGGGTCGATGCTGTCTGTTTCAACCATGAGCATCACGGTCTTTTGCGGGGCCCTCGTCCTGTGCATCACCCCTTTTGAAACAGTCATCCCCTCGTTAGGATTTAGTTCAATCGTTTTGTTTTCCAGGTCAATAAAGAGTTTCCCGCTCAGCACAAAGAAAAATTCATCATCGTCATCGTGCTTATGCCAGTGGTATTCGCCTTCGACAATTCCAATCCGGACAACACTTCCATTCACTTTTGTAAGTGTCTGGTTGAACCATTTGTCCGTGCATTCATCCACGATCTGGTTTACGGAAATTAATTCCTGGTGATCGAACCTGATGTCCATTCGCTGGTTGTAACTGAATTTACTGTCCATGCTGCATTATTGTTCTGACTGATGAATATAATTTTTCCTGCCTGCTCTATGTTAATCACATACCAGATGACCTTCAAAAACCGTCACGGCTTTTCCATAAATGAAAACTTTGTCCTGATCCAGCTCCACCGTCATAAAACCTGTCCGGTCCGAAGACTGAAAAGCTTTCATCTTTTTCTTGTGGAGCCTGGCTGACCAGTACCTGGCCAGGAAGGTCTGAACACCTCCCGTTACCGGATCTTCATTCGTCCCTGCCCATGGCCAGAAATACCGGTAATGAAAGTCGTATTGTTCCGTATTGGAAGGCGCCGTTACCAGGACGCCATCTATATTTTCGTAGGATTTGACCAAGGCGGCAAAGTCGGGCTTTAGTGCTGCCAATATCCCTGCGTCGGCAATTTCCAGGAGGATTATTTTGGTTTCCGCATTATAGGAAGCACCTCTCACACCTTCCAAACCCAGGGCTGCCAGTACTGGCTGTGGTGGTATCAATGGAGATGTATCATAAACAGGAAACTCCATGATGATATGCTCTGCATCTTTTTTTATAAGCAGGTTCAGATTTTCGCCGGTAATAAAAGTAATCCCGGGCGCTGTTGTTTTCTCAAAAATTATTTTAGCAGATGCAAGTGTTGCATGACCGCATAAGGGGATCTCTTTCCTGGGTGAATAATACCTGATGCTATAGGTGTCTTTGCCGTCAGTTTTCCTGACAAAAGCAGTTTCCGAAAACCCGATCTCACGGGCAATTTTCAACATTTTCTGATGGCTTATTTCATCTTCGAGCAGGCATACGCCTGCAGGATTACCCTTGAAGGGTTCTGTTGTAAAAGAGTCAACAAAGTATGTTTCAATCATTATTCATTGTGGCAGCCATTGCCTCCAACTAATGTGTTCAAGGTCATAAACCCGTTTTGCGTCTTCTAAAGCATTTTCAAGTTCATCGTAGTAAAAGTCAGTATGTGCGTTAAAGTTCTTGTCACACCCGAATAAATAGTATCCTTCACCAGGTTCATATTGGCAAATTGCAACAAAAACAATTTCAACTTTCCGCCCGTCTCTTTCTATTACATCAAATACCCCGTCGGGCTCTGCGATAAACAAAGTCTTTGCGTTGTCAATCGTATTCGGTACTTCTTTTTTCATTACCTGGAAAAAACATGCCTGACGACCTTTACACATACCGGGTCGCGGGAAGGCCATCGATCTTAAAGATACGCACCTGGCTGCTGTTTTTCCGGTCGGTCTATGGCAATATGATCCTTATGCTGTCAATCCCTAATTTGTCAGGCGGCATATTGAATTTAATTTGCCTGGCGGTAAATGTAAGTTGTGGGTCAGCGTTGAAGCCTTTCGTGTCTTCAAAAGGAGAAAAATGTTCTCCGGCTTCGCTTTGAAACAAATGTCCGGCAATCAGGTCGTAGTCGTTTTTTGACGTTGCAACGGGTCTGCCGATCCATTTATCCGCCAGGTCAAGCAGGATAATTTCCAGGGATTCCAGACTGTTATTTGCTGCCAGGCATAATAAATATTCATTCTCCTCGTCCGTGTAAAAAACTTTGATGTGGTCATTCAATTGCCCGTTAGCATAAACGGTTGCGGGAATTGGCCTGCCGTGGTGTCTTGCAGAGCCTGTAACCCATTTCAAAATGATGGGATGTTCTATTGAGGTCAGTCCAACAGCCACCACAAAAAAAATAAGTAGTGCAAATACGACTTTTAAAAGATTACGCAGTGTCATGAAATTGGCAACGATCGTGGACCTTTCTGCTGGTGCCGGGGCAGCCTGTGAGCCGCCCCCGGCCCTGTACCTGTTGCAGATCAAAGATATTGTTTCGCTTATGTTCCCTGTTACTGGTTCCGGTAAGCAGATGTCGTGCTAACCTGTCAGCAAAAAAAAAGCTGCCCACGGGCAGCTTTCAGAAGGAAGTATTGTTAATTACGGGGCTTGGGTGGCATACTCTTTCCCAGGCTTTCGTAAAAAGCCTTTACAGATTTTATCTGCTCATCGGTCAGGGGAATCTCACTATATTTCTTATCCCTGGCAACCTTTAATTCGGCAACCTTTGCAGCGCGTTCAGCCTCACTGATATTACCAAGACCGCGCATGGTCTCGCGCATTTCAAAGTTGATTTCGACAACCCTTTCCGCCTGTGCCTCAGTCAGTCCCGTTCTTTCTACCATCAGCGGTACTTGTTTTTCTTTTGCCTGCTGCAACAAATTTGGCGGATCGCCGGCCTGCGCATAGAGGGCAGTTGAGGTTATTGCACTCAGGATGAAAGTCAGGAATAAAATCTTCTTCATAAATTTTCGTTTTTATTGAAGTAAAAGTTATTACATCTGTCACTTATTCCGGATAGGTAATCTATAAGCGGCACTTCAATGGTAAACAAATGTCCGAAATTTACATGATCATTACTTCCGGCTTGCTGGTGAATGGCCGCCAGCGATCGCCGGCGGATTGGATTGCACGTGTTATACGGTGGGCTGCTTTAAAGGAGTGCTACCTGACCCGTAACATAAGAAGTGATCCGTCGACCTTTTGCCCCGGATGGCGGTTATTTAAAAGCTCTATAAGAAGTAATATTTATTAACTGATCGTGACCGGGGAGCAGGCGCATGGCAGCGTCCGCCAGCCAGGTGTTCCCGGTTATTCCGTTTCTTCTGAAACAGGATTCTGTGCCACGAATTCATCATGTATCTCTTTGAACTTTGCCTGTAATTCCGTGCTGGCTGTTAATGCCGCGTCCACATGTTCGTGTATATCAGGCAGGCTGTCAGAAAGTGATGCATCCCCAAGATTGATATTATCAGCTTCTATCTGGGTGATTTTCTTCAATACAGAGGTCTGGCTGTTGATCACATCGTCCAGTTCCCTCAGGATCTTATCCATTAAAGTGATCTTTTCCTTTGTTTGCATGGCTGTTTTTTTTCAGAAGACCAGAAAATACAATGCCAGGTCTCCCCGAGGCTGGTTGATGGCAGGTAGGAATCTCTCATTCAAAACCTGGTAGCATCAAACCCAGGATTAAGATACCAAAGAGCACCAGCAGTATCATTATCACCGTTGCAATTGCGAAACTTTTGAAATAGTTTCTTTGTCCCGCCGGCTCCTGTGCTTCCTCTTTAGTTAGTACAGAAATATTTGCCACCTGGTCTTTTTGC
>DASUVB010000275.1:0-2177 GCA_036373835.1 Flavisolibacter sp.
TTATTGCAGAAGGTCCAAAGATCGTAGCAGAACTCCTGCAGCTTGCACCGCAACAGATCGTCACGGTGTATGCGACACGGGAATGGATGACGCATCAACGCGGCATCCCTCCAACGGCGGAAGTCATTGAAATTTCTCCACAGGAGCTTGAAAGGATCTCGCAATTGGACACGCCGCACGATGTGCTGGCCATCGCCAGGCAATTTGATGCATGGGCACCGGTAGGGAAAACATTTACACTATACCTCGACACCATCCAGGACCCGGGGAACATGGGAACCATCATCCGTATCGCCGACTGGTTTGGCGTACCGAGTATTGTGTGCAGTCCCGGCTGTGCCGATGTGTACAACCCAAAAGTGGTGCAGGCTTCCATGGCCAGCCTGGCGCGTGTGAACGTTTTTGCAGATACAGGCGAAGACTGGCTGCAGCAACAGGATGTAGCGGTCTATGCCGCGATGCTGAAAGGAGATTCAGTATACGAGATCGAACCTGTATCGACCGGCATCCTGTTGCTGGGCAATGAATCAAAGGGCGTCCGTTCGCACTACCTGTCGCAATCCGTAAAAAAAATCACCATTCCCCGCAGGGGGCACGCAGAATCGCTCAACGTGTCGGTAGCTGCAGGTATCATTCTTTCGCACCTGCTGCGCTGATTACCCAGGCCCCGTAAAATTGATTCCGGGAAATTGCTAACGGAAATGAATGGCCTTTACCGGCTGCACTTTCCTGACGATGAAAGACGGGATCAGCAATACGAGCAATGAAATGATGAGCGTACCCAGTGCAACAGCGCCCACCTGCCACCACAGGATCTTTACCGAAGCCCTGTCCATGTAATATGCGTCTTCGGGAAGCCTTACGAACCCGGTTTCCATCTGCAGCCACAGCAGGAGCAGTGCGAACAGCACACCTGCTATGATGCCGGTCACTGTAATGATCGCCGAATGGAACAGGAACACTCTTTGGACCGTCCAGTTCGTGGCGCCAAGCGCCTTGAGGATGCCCACCATGCGCAGGCGCTCCAAAACAAGGATGATGAGGCACGTGATCAGGTTGATCACGGCGATGATGATCATGATGGTGAGCAACACGGTACTGTTGGTGCTGATCACATGCAGCCAGTCAAAGATATTCGGGTAGATCTCCCGGATCGTCCTCGTTTCCCATAGCGGCGGGAAATCGGCCTGCTCATAGATCCCAGTGCTCAGCGAGTCCATCTTCCGGTAGTCGTCCAGGAATACTTCGTACCCCCCGATATCAGTTTCATCCCACCCGTTCAGCCGCCGTATCAGCTTGATGTCACCGATGGCGAAGGTTTTGTCATATTCCTCGATCCCGGTTTTATAAATCCCTACGATCGTAAGCTTGTCGGGACGCAGGGTTCCATCCGGCCGGATGAAATAAATGAGGATACGGTCATTCAGCTTCAGTTGCAGCTGGCGCGCGGTGAATGTGGAGATAACGATCTCACGCGCGTAAGAGCTGTCATTGAACCGGATCCAGCGCCCTTCGGTCTTGAATTGCTCCAGGTGTGAAAAATCATAAGCCGAGTCCAGCCCCTTCAGCAGCACACCCTCCATTTCCGCCTCTGTTTTCAGGATGGCATATTTTGTCGCAAAGGGATGTACGGACTGTACCTCGGGCAGCTTCCGGATGACACCGGCCAGTGAGTCGTTTGCGCGGATCGGCTCTTCTTCAGCAATGGACGCTTTTGAGGGCTGCCGGTACGCGATCCTCAGGTGACCCCAGAAACTGAACACCTTTTGGCTCACCGTATCCTGGAAACCATTAACAAAGGACAGCGTTACGATCATTACCGCTACGCTGATCACAGTCGCTGCGATCGACAGCCGGATGATGAACCGTGAGAATGATTTTTGCTGGTTAAATGCAATGCGCCGGGCTATAAATGAGGCAATGTTCACAATAAATGGTTATAATGCTGTCGTTAGTGATCAACCTGGACGCCGTTCCTGTCGTCTGTCTATGGATATCAAAAATATAACCCGGCCTGTAAATACCTTATTTTTATTCAGCATGAGACTGTTTTCAGCAGCATTGATCCTCTTTTTCATTGCCGGGTGCAAGTCGCCCGCCATGACACAGCAACGTGCCGGTTCAGATCTGCCCGTCATTCGTTCCGCGAAATTGTACCGCGCCGGCGACCAGACATC